>SYLK01000238.1 GCA_005809115.1 Planctomyces sp.
GCCAGCTCGGCCTACGGTGTCGTACTGGACAGCCATTCGCTGCAGGTCGACCAGTCGGCAACTCAGGATCTGCGCCGCGCGATGGCGCATTCGGGCTCCGCGTCAGAATCACCGCAGCATCCCAGCAGTCCCGCGGGGATTTTCCGAACAGAGGTCGTCCCATGACTGATCCGCCTGCTGAATCCAGAACAGTGCTCCTGGTGGCATTGACCGCGGCCGCGTTGCTGACCGGTTTGCTCACCGTCCCGGTTCCGGCGGCTGACGCCGTCGATTATGAGCGCAGTGTCCGACCCATCCTGAAGGAGCATTGCTGGTCATGTCACGGACCGCTGGAACAACGGGCGAATTTGAGACTGGATACTTCGCGGTCCGTGCTGAAGGGTGGCGAAAGCGGGCCGGCTGCAGTGCCCGGCAGTCCCGATACGAGTCCGTTGATCCTCCGCGTCACCAGCTCCGACGACGACTTTCGGATGCCGCCGCCCGAGGACGGCACACCGCTGTCCGGTGAACAGATCTCCGTGCTGCGGTTGTGGATCGAGCAGGGCGCCAGCGGCCCGGTGTTCGAGGAAGCACCGGATCCTCGCAGCCACTGGGCATTTGTCGCTCCGGTGAAGGCGGTGCTTCCCGGCGATGCCGCGGACGGTCGCGTGATCAACCCGATCGATGCGTTTCTGGCGGCGGCGAGATCACAGCGTGGAATGGCGCCAAGCCCGCGGGCCAGCCGTGAAACCCTGCTGCGACGGGCTCATCTCGATCTCACCGGGCTGCCTCCGACGCGTGAGGAACTCCATGCCTTTCTGGCCGATTCCGCGGCGAATGCCTGGCAGACGCTGGTGGATCGGCTGCTGGCCAGTCCGCATTATGGTGAGCGCTGGGCGCGACACTGGATGGATATCTGGCGGTATACGGACTGGTTCGGACTGGCCGGCGAAGTGCGCTACAGCCAGAAGCACATCTGGCACTGGCGGGACTGGATCGTCGAGGCCCACCAGTGCGACAAAGGCTACGACCAGATGGTGCTGGAAATGCTGGCGGCTGACGAACTGGCGCCCGTCGATCAGAACGCCCTGCGGGCCACCGGTTTTCTGACGCGCAACTGGTATCTGTTCAACCGGAACTACTGGCTCGACGATGTGATCGGCCACAGCAGCCGGGCGATTCTTGGTCTGACGATGAACTGCGCTCGCTGCCACGCACACAAGTATGATCCAATCAGTCAGGAAGACTATTATCGGCTGAGGGCGTTCTTTGAGCCACATCAGGTTCGCCTGGACCCGCTTCCGGGCATGGCCGACGTCAAAGATGACGGTCTTTCTCGTGTGTATGACGCCAATGCCGGTACTCCGACCTGGCTGTTCATCCGAGGTGATGAAAAGCAGCCGGACAAGGACCGTCCGCTGGCACCGGGAGTACCGGCCGTGCTGCCGGCCCTGGAGCTGGATCTCGACAGTCAGAGGGTGGAATTACCGCTGGCCGCGTGGTACCCCGGCCTGACTCCGGAATCGCAGGCGCGCGTCCTGGCTGCCGCGGAGCAGAAGATCTCCGATGCCGCTCGCGAGCGTGATGCTGCCCAATCGACGCTCGCCGCGGCCCGTCAGCAGAGCGAGGCGGCTCAGGCGGCTGGCCTGTCGGGTGGCGTCCCGGGGGAGGCGGCCGATTCGGCCTCGATCCCGCCGGGAAGTCCCCCGAATCCGCCTGCTACAGCGTTTGTCGCAGACGATTTTTCGGTTCCGCGTCCGGACGTGTGGGAGCAGGTTTCCGGGAACTGGGAGTATACCGGTCATCTGGTGCAGCGAACCGTGGATTCGCGCCAGAGTCAGCTGCTGACACGTGAGCACCATCCCCGGGATTTCCTGGCGAGGACACGGTTTCGCATTCTGGACGGGCAGACTCGGTCGGTCGGGATGATTTTCGATGTGACGAATGATTGCCTGAGCGGTATTTATCTCAGTCCGAGTGGCTCGAAGTGCCAGTTGTACCACATCATTCGCGGGCAGGAGGTCTATTCGCAGAAAGGCCATGCCGGCATTTCCGTGGAGAACAACCACGAGTACGAACTGCAGGTTGCGGTCCGGGGTGTTCTGATGAATGTCTGGGTGGACGGCACACTGCTGTTTGTCTGTGAGACCGAGCAGGAACGCCGCAGTGGCCGTACCGGGCTGACCACGTACGAGGCGGCAGCGGAGTTTCTGGAGGTGCTGATCACACCTCTGAGTCCCGATTTCGCGCTGGCTCGGTCCCTGGACAGCCCTGCGCAGCCGTCGACGCCCGAATCGCGCGCCGCAGCAGCGCAGGAAGCCGCAGCACAGGCGGAGTGGAACCTCGGCCTGGCGGAGCGGCGACTCGCGGCGGCTGAGGCCGACCAGTTGTCGCTTCGTGCGCGTCTGGCGGCAGAAACCTGTCGGTATGTTGCACACGGTCCGGATCTGGAAACGCTTTCGCTGGCGGCTGCGCGAGCTGAACGGCAGGCCGGTTTCTGTCGGGCTGAAGCGGACGAGCTGGCGGCCAGGAGGGATCTCGCCGACGCTGAGCGAAAGAAAGCCGCGACTGTCCCCGTCTCCGCGGAAGTCGAATCCGCTGTCGGTGCGGCGCAGAAGACACTGGAGATGGTGGTGCAGCGGGTCGCCGCGACGCGCCAGGCGCTGGACAACCCGGGGAGTGAGTATTCGTCGGTTGGCCCCGTCTATCCTTCGTTCAGTACCGGACGCCGTCTGGCTCTGGCCCGCTGGATGACGCGTCGCGACAATCCACTGACCGCCCGCGTGGCTGTGAATCATATCTGGACACGGCATTTTGGTGAGCCGCTGGTGGCTTCGATGTTTGATTTCGGGCTGCGGACGCCTCGTCCCCTGCATCACGATCTGCTGGACTGGCTGGCAGTCGACTTCATGGAATCGGGCTGGAGCATGAAGCATCTGCATCGGCTGATCATGACGTCCGCAGCTTACCAGATGCGGTCCGCAACGAGTCTGGACGATCCGAATCTGAAGGCAGATCCGGACAACCTGTACCTGTGGCGGATGAATCCGCGGCGGATGGAGGCGGAGATCATTCGGGATTCGCTGTTGTTTGTCTCCGGTCAGCTGGATCTGTCGCTGGGGGGGCCTGACCTGCCGGTGGACTCGGCAGATGCGACACGACGCCGCTCCCTGTATTACCGATACGCTCGGCACGATCAGCTCAGGTTTCTCACGATGTTCGATGCCCCCAGCGTCGAAGAGTGTTATCGTCGGCCGTCCTCGGTCGTGCCGCAGCAGGCACTGGCGATGCTGAACAGCGCTCATGCACTCCATGCGGCGAGACACCTCGCCGGATTGATCGGGCAGGAAGTGGATTCGCAGGATTCCGATGGAGCCAGCCGCAGTTTTCTGGCAACGGCATTCGAACGGGTGCTGGGCCGTGCCCCCACGGCAGAGGAGCTGACTGTCTGTCTGTCGCACCTGGCGGAACTGACCAGGATCGCCACGACCGAAGGGACCGAGGGTTCGCCCGTGTTGAGGGCGAGGGAGCAGCTGCTCCACGCGCTGTTGAACCATAGTGAATTCGTGACGCTTCGCTGAGGCAGCACGCGACTGCAGTGTTCTGCAACAGGCGTGAGTCACAGACGGATGTTGACCAGACCGTGCCGCTGTGCGGCTCATTGATCAGAGAGGACGAGTGATGGCATCATACCGTGGTGGTATTCAGCGTGGCTGCAGCGGAATCACCCGACACCAGTTCCTCACGGACACGGGCATGGGATTTACCGGAGTGGCTCTGGCGGCCATGCTGCAGCGTGAGGGAATCGGGGGGGAGTCCGCGGCATCCGGAGAGCATCTGCCGTCGGGACTACCGCACCTGGTCCCCCGTGCCAGACGCGTGATCTGGCTGATGATGCGAGGCGGAGTGAGCCACGTCGAAGGATTCGATCCGAAGCCGGCACTGACGAAGTATGGCGGCAAAACGCTGAGTGAGACGCCCTGGCATGATGCAGTCGTGAATTCGCCGTATGCAAAGAATGTGCGGGAACAGGTGGCCAACAACGTCATCATGACGAACAAGGCGCGGATCTATCCGCTGCAGGTGGGTTTTCGGAAATGCGGCCAGTCCGGCGTGGAAGTCAGCGACTGGTGGCCTCATGTCCGGCAGCACGTGGATGAGATGGCCATCATCCGTTCGATGTGGACGACCGACAATAACCACGGCGCACAGCTGGAATTCCTGACCGGAAGGCACCTGCTGGATGGCTGCTACCCGACACTGGGTGCCTGGATTCACTATGGGCTGGGAACACTGAACGAAAACCTGCCCCAGTTCATCTCGATCGGCCCGCTGCTGGAAACACAGTGCTTTGAGGGACTGGACGCGACGTATCTTGGCCCCGAGCATGCCGGCGTCGTGATCAAAGTCGATCCAGCAGATCCTCTGCCATATGCACGTCCGGAACTGCAGGTCTCAGCACGGGAGCAGCTGGTCAAGGCGAACCTGGTAAACCAGCTGAATCGTCTGACGGCGATTGAATATCCCGGCGACACCTCACTGCAGGCCCGCATCAAGTCCTATGAACTGGCGTTCCGCATGCAGTCGGCCGTGCCGGCGGCCATGCGGTTCGAGGAAGAAACAGAAGCCACGCAGCAGCTCTACGGGCTGGATCAGGATGTGACCCGCCCGTTCGGCCAGCAGTGCCTCGCGGTACGGCGTTTTGCCGAGCGGGGTGTGCGGTTCATTCAGTTGTTTCACGGCGGCGGTGCCGCGGGCGAATGGGACGCCCATTCGGGCCTGGTCAAGAACCACACACACCTGACCGCTCAGGTCGACCGCCCGATCGCGGGACTGCTGACGGATCTGCGACAGCGGGGGCTGCTGGACGATACGATTCTGGTCTGGACGTCGGAATTTGGCCGCACACCCGGCGGCCAGGGCAGCGACGGACGCGATCACCACAACTACGGATTCACGGTGTGGATCGCCGGTGGCGGTATCCGGCCTGGCATTGTCCACGGCGCCACGGATGAACTGGGATATCACGCCGTCGAAGACCGTCACTATGTCACCGACATCCATGCCACGATCATGCAGCTGCTGGGACTGGACGCCCGCCGTCTGGAAGTTCCCGGCCGCAAGCGACTGGAACGCGAATACGGCAGCCCGATCCCCGAGATCATTGCCTGAAGCACCTTTTACGATCGTTCTTTGCCGCCGGTCGCCTGAGCGGCCGACGGCCGTCCTGGCCGCTGTCCGAGAGCGTTCCGGAATCTCATATGACTTCCCGCTGCCGCGTACCGGCGTGTATTCAATTACTGATCGTGTCCCTGGCGACGTGGATCGTCGTGTCCGGAACGGCGTTCCCGGACGAGGCCGACGTGCCGCTGCCGGATGTTGTCGAATTCAACCGGGATGTCCGTCCGATCCTCGCCGACAACTGCTTTGTCTGTCACGGTCCGGATCAGCAGAAGCGTAAGGCCGGGCTGCGCCTGGACCGTCCGGACGGACCCGGTGACGCAAAACCCGCAGGCACAATCAGTGGTGTCGTCCCGGGGCGTCCGGGCGAAAGTGAGCTGTTTCTGCGAATCACGTCGGCCGATGAATCCCTCCGCATGCCTCCGGCTGATTCCGGCAGGTCTCTCACCCCGGGCCGCATTGCTGTTCTGCAGCGCTGGATTGAGCAGGGCGCAGAGTACGAAGGTCACTGGGCGTATCAGCCCTTGAAACGCTCGGTACCGCCGGACGTTCCGGCGCTCCCGGGAACACCTGCCAAGTCAGCCGGTCAGCTCACAGGGCTCGATCGGTTTGTGCTGGCGAGACTGAATGAGCTGGCGCAGGAGCCATCGGCTGAGGCAGACCGGGCAACTCTGCTGCGACGACTGAGTCTGGACCTCACTGGACTTCCTCCCGCAACGGCTGAACTGGACTCATTTCTGAGCGACGCATCGCCTGACGCCTGGGAAACGGTCGTTGATCGCCTGCTCAGTTCGCCTCACTTTGGCGAACGCATGGCAGTCTGGTGGCTGGATCTCGTTCGCTATGCAGACAGCGTCGGATATCACGCCGATCAGGAGGTCAGCGTCTCACCCTACCGCGACTATGTGATCGACGCCTTCAATTCGAACAAACCGTTTGATGAATTCACAACGGAGCAGATCGCGGGAGATCTGCTGCCGACTCCGACACAACGACAGCTCGTTGCAGCTGGTTACAATCGGCTGGGAATGATGAGTGGCGAGGGTGGAGTTCAGGATCGCGAATATCTGGCGAAGTACATCGCCGAACGTGTGCGGAATGTCTCCGGTACCTGGCTGGGTGCCACACTTGGCTGCTGCGAATGTCATGACCACAAGTACGACCCGTTCACGACACGGGATTTCTACCGGTTCGAGGCGTTCTTTGCGGATATTCAGGAGCAGGGGTTGTACGCTGGCGGGGAGGTGGGCAATTGGGGCCCGACAATCCGCGTGCCCGATCCGCAGCAGGCAGCAGAACTGGCCTCCCTGGATGCCCGCATCGCAGAACTCAGCGCGTGTCCGCAATCATCTCCGGAACAGCGTGGCGCTGCCGACACGGGCAGCCGGCTGGCCGAACTCCGGGAAGCTCGCAGTCAGTTCGAAAAGGGATTGACGTCGATGCTGCTGACGGTGCCGATTGCTCCCCGCACGATTCGGGTTCTGCCGCGCGGGAACTGGATGGATGACAGTGGAGAGATTGTGCTGCCGGGAGTTCCCGAAGTATTCGGCGAGCATTCTGCAGGCGATCGACGACTGACACGGCTGACACGACTGGACCTCGCACACTGGATCACGTCGCCTCGGAATCCACTGACTGCCAGGGTGTTCGTCAATCGCATCTGGAAACTGTTCTTTGGAGCGGGCCTTTCGCGACGGGTGGATGACCTTGGTGTGCAGGGCGACGCCCCCGGTCATCCTCGGTTGCTCGACTTTCTGGCCGGGCAATTCATCGACTCAGGCTGGGATGTTCGGGCGCTGATTCGCTCGATTCTGCTGTCCCGGACGTA
>SYLK01000239.1 GCA_005809115.1 Planctomyces sp.
CAGACTGTGGTCCACCGGCCCCATCAGGCTGATCAGCTCCTGATGGACGATCCCCACGACCTGCTCGTCAGGCCGCAGCGATTTCAGAACCTGCGCGCCAATCGCCTGCTGAGTCACCCGCCGGACGAAATCCTGCGTGACATCGTACGCAACATCAGCCTCCAGCAGCGCCTGCCGCACCTGCTGCATGCCATCATGGATATTGCTCTCCGTAATCTTCCCGGTCCCCCGGAAAGCCGAAAACGCCTTACCCAGACTTTGTGTAATACTCTCAAACACGAACGCAAGTCATTTCAGTAAAACATGTTACGGAAAGCAGACCACTCCGCAGCTTCCTGCTGGACGCGGCGCGTAGGAATGGCCTGAAAAACCGAAACGCGGATGATACCGTTCCCGCGGGCGTCTGACAAGCCGTTCATGGTTACTGTTCGGAATTCGTCGATTCCCCGCTGGTTTCAACGTTCTGCCAGAAACTGGCGGATTCGAGGAATTATCTGTTCATGCGCATCCTCAAACACATAGTGCCCCGCGTCTGAGATCGGCTGGCACTCCGCCTCGGGAAAACGCCGCCGGAATTCGTCGTAAAACGACGGGGTAAAGCACCAGTCTCGCATGCCCCAGATCAGCAGCAGGGGAGCATGCCGAAACTGAGCCAGCGATTGTTCCACCGCCAGCAGCACCGCATAGCTGCGATGCGCCGGGTGCAGCGGGATATCACGCACGAATTCGTGCACGGCGAGGCGCCGCTGCCACGTCCTGTACGGCGCCAGCAGCCCGGACCGTGCCGCGGCGTCGAGCGATTTCTCGGTGGCCATCCGGAGAGCTGCACGCACAAACAGATTCAGCCCCTGCACCGCCCATCGCCCAATCAGCGGAGTCCGGCAGACCGCAATTCTGGCTGGGATCGCACGGCTGCGAAACGCCGCCGTGTTCATCAGGACAAATCGCCCAAAGCGTTCCGGAGCCCGGCCCGCTGCGCCCATGCCAATGGCTCCGCCCCAGTCATGCGCAAACAATGTGATCTCGCGCAGGTCCAGCAGCCTGATCAGGCTCAGCAGCCGCGAGATGTGACCGGCGAGCGTATAGAGATCCGGATCCTGCGGCGCTGAGGAAAACCCGCAGCCCAGATGGTCAATCGCAATCACACGGTAACTGGCACTCAGGTCCCGGATCAGCCGCCGCCAGGCGAAACTCCACGTCGGGTTTCCATGAATCATCAGCAGCACCGAGCCGCTGCCCTCATCCACATAATGCAGGACCTGGCCGTCAGCCCGCAGCCAGCGGGATCGGAACGGATATTCATCCGCAAAACCGCTTCGATCGCGAGCCAGATCCAGCAGGACCGGATCCACCTGATCGCTGGTGAGTAGTTCAGAGGTCGGGTTGTCAGACGGCATGGCTGGTCTCGAATCACACATCAGACGAATCGCAACTTCAGTCGACCCGTCGCCGCAATGGCAGGAGCTTCCCGTTCAGGTGACCGCAGAGTGATGGCGAAATTCCCGCACGGCGTCCCGGATCGCTTCGATGACGGCGGCGATCTGCTGGTCCGTGTGATCGCAGCAGAGCGACATCCTCAGACGAGACGTCCCCGGCGCAACCGAGGGCGGCCGGATCGCGGGCACGAAAAAACCAGCATCCAGAAGCTGACGGCTGACACGAACGGCCGCCTCTTCACTGCCGAGGATAACCGGGACGATCGGCCCGGAACTGCCGGAGATACTCGGAAGTTCCTCGGCTGCCAGACGTTCCCGCGCAAATCGGCAGTTCGCCTCCAGCCGATCACGCCGCGCAGCGTCCCGTTGCAGGATTCGCAGTGAAACCAGCGCCGCGGCACAACTGGCCGGCGGAAGCGCCGTGGAAAAAAACTGACTGCGTGCCGTATTCCACAGCCAGTCACACAGTGCCGTGCTGCCCGCGACGAATCCGCCGTGAACGCCGATCGCCTTGCTGAGCGTGGCCACGCGCACCGCAACGCGCTGCGTAACCTGCAGGTGCTCACAGACTCCGTGCCCTGTCCGACCAAACACTCCGGTTCCATGCGCCTCATCGACCACCAGCACCGCCCCGAAACGCTCGGCCAGATCGCACAGCTCGTCCAGCGGAGCCAGAGTACCGTCCATACTGAATACCGAGTCAGTCACGATGAACAACTGCTCGTACTGCGTCCTGCGGCGTGCGACAGCATCGCGCAGTCGGTCGGGCTGATCGTGTCTGTAAACAAACATCCGACCGGCCGCCAGGCGACAGCCGTCAACGATGCTGGCATGATTCTCGCGATCACAGAATACGGCGTCGCGAGACGTGACAAGGCTGGACAGAGTCCCTGAGTTCGCCGCGTATCCTGAGGGAAACAACAGGGCCGCCGGAGCCTGTTCAAACTCCGCCAGCGCCTGTTCCAGCTGCTCATGCCAGACGGATCGTCCACCCACCAGCGGGCTGGACCGGGCGCCGACCTGATGCGCCGTCACCTCGCCAGCCGCGCGGAGTACCTCGGAGTGGTGCGCCAGTGCCAGATAGTCGTTCGAGGAAAAATCGACGCACGTTCGACCATCGACGAGGCAGACGGTGCTGCTGACGGATTCAACCTGCCGACGCCTGCGGATTCGGTTCTGATCCGCCAGCCGATCGAGTTCCCGCGACAGTCTCAGTTGAAATCGGTCAGCCGGCATGGCACATCCGATACTCGGATTTCCGCGACGACTCAGCCGTCGCGTCCCGGCGCAGTCGCTCCGCTGTCCGGTGCAGCGAATTCATTCCGGCACCAGTGAGATCCGGTGGTGCGTCATCTGTTCTGCTCCTGCCGCAGTGATCAGGTAGTTGTGTTCAAACCGCATGCCGCCGACTCCCGGGACATAGCAGCCAGGTTCCAGCGTGACCACGTCGCCGACCTGCAGCGTGTCGACACTTTCCGCGACAAGAATCGGGGGTTCGGGGTGTTCGAGTCCCAGTCCGTGACCGGCGTGGTGCGGCAGGCCTTCGAATCCAGCCTGCTGGAGTGCGGCCGCGGCGGCAGCGAAGACCTGCGACCCGGCAATCCCGGGGCGCAGCACGGCGGCGGCAGCCGACAGTGCCTCCCGGCAGGCTTCATACTGCCGATTCTGCGCGGCGGTGGGTGTCCCGACGGAAATCGTGTTCGTGAAGTCGCCGCGGTATCCGGCAAGGACAACGCTGAAATCCAGGATGAACAGGTCTCCGGCCTGCAGCCGGTACGACGTGGG
>SYLK01000240.1 GCA_005809115.1 Planctomyces sp.
CCATGACCACGAGGTCGCGTGGTCTGCCGAAGGAATGCCGGCGGATGAAACGAAAACTGTCTTCCGGGATCGGCCGGCGATCGTGTTTGAGGACGCGAATCCCCAGAAAATCCTTGAAATCGGAACTGGTTTCGTAGCACCGGGCAAGGCGGTCCAGCAGTTCTTCCAGTTCCGCATCGCTGTAGCGCAGGACGGACGTCGCGCCCAGAAGGTTCGCCTTGATGTCCGACTGGTAGTTGACAAAGGCTTCATGGCGGATGGACGCGAACACCTTGAGATGGCTGTTGGCATTCATCAGGTCCCAGGCGGCTTCGATCAGGCCGGCCTGAACATTGATCCAGGCATCGCGGGAGAGTTGTCGGACGGCCTGATCGACTTTGTCGATAAAGAACCAGGTCGCGCTGTGGATTGCGCGGAGTTTCTGATCGAGGAACGTTTCGGTATCGTCAACGAGGCTGTTGGCCTGGCTGATGGAGAGATCGGTCAGTTCCTTGAAGACCACGGTGGGCTCGATGCGGGCGCCTTTGAGCCAGCGGCGAAAGCGGGGCGGGAATCGGAGCAGTTCATCGGCTTCATCGTCAGCGATGACTCCGGGGTGCGTGGAAATGGCGGAGACGCGCAGCGCCAGGCTCCAGAAGCGTTTCGTGGTATTCAGATCTGCCAGCGGCTTTTCGAATCGCGCCGAGAGCGATCTGAGTTCACTCATGAAGTCCAGATAGGGTCGGCCGTGCGGCACGAAGCAGAGCGTGGCGGCGGTATCTTCGCGGGAGTGCATCTGTGTCAGGAGGTGGCGTTTGAACGTCAGCAGGAGCGTTTTGCCGATGCCCTTGGTGCCGGAGAGAAAATATTTGTTGCGGCGGTTCAGAAACTCATCCACCAGCTGGCTGCGGAAGACGAGTCGAGACAGGTCGTGAACGTCGATCTGACTGGCGTCCGTGGCCCAGATCTGACCATGGATATCGCGAGGCTGGTTTCTGACGCTGGCAGCGGGAGGCAGATCGGGCAGAACGCCGAGGAGCCGAAGAGCGGCCGAGAGTCGATCGAACGTGGGTTCAGCGTGACCGTGTTCCAGTTCGATCACCGAGGCGACGCCGAGCAGCGGCCGCCAGGCGGGCTGGTGCGTCTCGAATTCGTCGCGTGACAGACCGACGAGCAACGGCACGAACGGGCGTGCATGCTGGTTTGCTTCGCGCACCTCGCGGCTGAATTCCTCAGAACGCAGGGCCTTGCGGGAGATCAGCAGGACTGTGGCGGACGAGCGGCGGATGGCTTCGGTCGTCTGTGTCAGGAAGGAAATGCCGGGCAGGGCATCTCGCTGATAGTACCATGTGGAGAATCCCTGCTGGCTGAGGTGATCTGCCAGCTGACGTGCCATGAGGGAGTCATCGCTGACGTGACAGAGGAAGGCCCCCAGCGGCTGCCGGACCGGGACGGAGCCAGCGGGGCTGGTCGCACCGTGTGGTTCGGAATCGCAGAACGCGCCGGCGAATGCGCGACAGGTTTCGAAACGATCGCGAGGGTCCTTCCGGAGCGCGCGATGGACCGCGTCGGCTGCGGACTCGGGCAGTTCCATGCGATGAGTCCGCAGGTCGCCCGGGGGCATATCGCGGTGCAGGTGCAGAAGTTCCAGAGGATGTCGGCCGGGGAAGAGGGGTTGTCCGGCCAGCATCTCCAACGCCAGCAAGGCCAGAGCGTACTGATCGGTGCGGCCATCGGTGGGAAGACAGGCGGCCTGTTCTGGTGCAGCGTACTGCGGCGTACCGCAATACCCTTCAAAATCAAAATCTCTGCGGAGGTCGCGGGCAATGCCGAAATCCAGGATGCGTGGCTGACCGTTGCGGGCCACGATGATGTTTTCGGGCTTCAGATCACGATGCACGACTCCCTGCCCATGGGCAAAATCGAGTGACTGCGACAGCGCGCTGATCAGCCGACGCACTTCTTCGAGCGGCAGCCGACCCGCGTGCTGCAGGAGTTCCCGCAGCGACTGGCCCTCAATGTACTCGAAGATCGTGAAGCATTTCCCCGCGTGAATCCCGAAGTCATACACGGCCGCAATGCCCGGGTCGCTGAGCGAAGCACCGAGTCGGGCTTCCCGGGCGAGCGCCTCCTGGAGCCGCTGTTCGCGTCCTTCCCAGCGGAGCGCCACGACCTTCATTGCGACCTGACGCCGGAGCAGCTGATCGGTTGCCAGCAGAACGCGTCCCATCCCGCCGCGTCCCAGGACCCGGATCAGAAAATAGCGTTCGTGAATCACGGCTCCGGGACAGAAATCGCGATCCACTTCGATGCTGACGGCGTCGTCCATCAGGGACTGCGCCGTGCCGTTGCGGTCCACGAAACAGAACGAGCCGATTTCCGTTGAGGAAAACCGTGCACCGACGTCGGATTCAGGTCGTGAATTCACGCGAACCTCCCTGGCCAGTCCGCCAGCCAGGGGATGTTGCGTTCGATCACGGTGTCCTGGCAGACACGGGACAACTCAGTCACCTGCTGGTCCTGTCCTGGTGCCACGCGATCGATTCGGAGGTCAATCATGTTCGCAGCCACTTCGCGTGCCTTGTTTTCGGCGTCTCTGAGGTCCGCATCTTCCCAGCCGGCGATACTGCAGCCGATCTTCGACAGATCTCCCGGCAGATGAATATAGCCGAGCTGGACATCGCTGTGGATGTTCAGCGGCTGTACGAGGAGGCGGTACAGGGGGAGCTGGAGGTCGACCCACTGGTCTTTTCTGCGATGAGTTGTCTCGGGCTTGTCGGCCGACTCGCTGGTTTTGTAGTCCAGCACGCGCCAGGCCTTCGATGTGCTGTGCTGGTCGATACGATCGATGCGTCCGATGAGATTCACGGTTCGGCCGCGACTGTCGTGAAATTCCGGCGACTGGAGATTTTCTTCGGTATGGACGATTCGCCAGCCTTCGGACGCCGTGCGGGCCTGCCACCGGGCGAATCCCTGGAGCCGGTTTTCGAGCATTTTCAGCTGCACACTGAGCGTGGCAGAACGCAGTCGTCCGAAGCGCTGGCGGGCGACCTGATGCAGCGCATTCAGCAGGAACACCTCGATGGATTCCGGCGTGGTGGCATTGCGGACGGCTGACAGTCCG
>SYLK01000020.1 GCA_005809115.1 Planctomyces sp.
AGATTTATACGCACGTCAGTACGAAACGACTCCGCGAAACATACGAAAAGGCCCATCCGCACGCAGCACGCAGTCGGGCGTCCTGAACCGAACGAAAGCCCGTTCTCCCTGTCCGGCGCCTCGGGCCCACATCTGTTGACATCCCGGCCGATGCGCCGACAATGCACAGCGTCATCGCCGGAAACCGCTCGGCCCGTCTGACGCGCCCTGTACCGGCCTGATCTCCACCTGATCGCTCCATCAATTGACTGCGTGCCGGCAACTGGTCGTCTGATCAGACACTGGCAGTCTGTTCCGCTGGGTGTCGCCACATGTCGACCGTATTCCTGTGGATTCTGCTGGGAAGCCAGGTGCTGGTACAGCCCGACGAGGATGTCTCCCTACTGCCATTTGTGGCGACGGACACGGTTCTGCGACGGGAAGGCATCACTGGCCAGACGCAGAAGCTGACGGGGGTGATTGAGGATCTGACGGGTGATCTGGTCCAGTTGCGCCGGAGCGGTGGGGGGCGAGTGGAGCGAATCCGCCTCCGGGACGTGATTTCTTTGCAGTTCCTGAAGTCTGCCGATTACGAGAACGGGCTGCGGCAGCTGGCTCGAGGCCAGTGGACCGCTGCCCTGAGTTCGTTCGAGAAAGCTGCGGCAGCGGAACCGCGTCCGTGGGTCGTGCGGGAGATTCGGGCGTCGGAATCCCGGGCGCTGCTGGCATTGGGGCGACGAGCTGACGTACTGGCCAGGATTGAACAGCTGGCCGGAGAGGATCCTGAAACACGGCATGTCGCCTTGTTGCCGCTGGTCTGGGACGAGCGGCTGCCGGTGACGCAGCGCTTTGCAGCCAAACCCGCGGATCTGCGCTCTGCATCGCAGCTGAGACAGCTGACGGCGGCGTCCGCATTGCTGCAGGAGGCGGCTCACGAGGCCGGCGCTGCTGCGACGCTGCATCAGCTGCGAACCAGCGGGCGTCCGCGCGTGCGGGATCTGGCGGAGATCCAGCTGTGGCGGATTCGACTGCTGCACCCGGCAACGCTGCGAACGGCGGATGTCAGGCTGTGGCAGCGTCGCATGCTGGATCTGGACAGTGAACTCCGCGGTGGGGCCGAGTTATTACTGGGGCGAGCCTTGCTCAGTCAGCACGACTACGACGGGGCTGCGCTGAGCCTGCTGTGGATGCCGTTGATGAATCCAGCGGATCATGCCACCGCAGCATCCTCGCTGCGGGACGCCGTCACGGCCCTGCAGCAGGCCGGGCAGCACACGGCAGCGAAGCATCTCGAGGCGGAGTGTCGGCAGCGATTTCCGAACCAGAGTGCGGCCGGCTCGGCGGACGACTCCCGTGAATGACCTGCCCGTTCTCTCCGTGACGGAACTGGTCACAGCGTTCCGTGAAGTTGTTGAGACGGCGCTGCCTCCGTGCTGTGTTGAGGGCGAGGTCTCGAATTGCCGCAGGTCTCCCGCCGGCCATTACTACCTGACACTCAGGGATTCCCAGGCCGAAATCGGTGCCGTGATCTGGAAATCCGCGGCTCTAAGAATGAAGTTTCAGCCGCAGGACGGGATGCAGGTTCTGGCCACGGGCGCTCTGCAGGTTTATGTGGCGCGCGGGACCTGTCAGTTCATCATCAGCCGTCTCATGCCGCAGGGGCTGGGCGAACTTGAGCTGGCCTTTCGACAACTGAAGGAAAAACTGGCCGCGGAGGGTCTGTTTGAAGCGGCACGCAAGCGTCAGATTCCCCGGATTCCCCGGCGTATCGCCCTGGTGACCAGTCCGACGGGGGCTGCGGTGCGGGATATGATTCAGGTGATTACTCGTCGCTGGCCGTCGGCCAGGATCGTGATTGTTCCTGTCCGTGTTCAGGGAGAGGGCGCTGCTCAGGATATTGCTCGCGCACTGCATGGAGTGCATCTGATCCCGGGAGTGGATGTGGTCATTACGGGCCGGGGCGGCGGCAGTCTCGAGGACCTGTGGTGCTTTAACGAGGAGATCGTGGCCCGGGCAATCGCCGCCTGTCGGGTACCGGTCATCAGCGCCGTCGGCCATGAGACCGACGTTTCCATCGCCGACCTCACCGCGGACCGTCGGGCATTGACTCCCAGCGAGGCGGGCGAACTGGTCGTACCATCTGCGCACGATCTCCGGGCGGCACTGTCCCAGCTGGCCGGCCGGATGGTTCAGGTCATCACCGGCCGCGTGGAGCGGATGCGGCTGAGACTGCAGGTCTTTGAAAGCCGCGCTGTGATGCAGAGGCCGGCGACACTGATCGACGAGCGTCGGCAGCGCTGTGACGATCTGGGGGAACGCGCAGTTCGTGCCATCCGGCTGCTCGTCGAAAGACGTCACCAGCAACTGGCCTCCATCTCCGCGTCTCTGCATGCGCTCAGTCCGCTGCAGGTTCTCTCCCGCGGGTACTCCGTGACGCGCCGGGATGACGATCATCTGGTTCGCTCCATCGCTGACGTCGCCCCGGGAGATGTCCTCGTCACGCGTGTGGCCGACGGAACGATCTCCAGCACCGTGCTCAGCAGCCGGACACTGCACGGGCTTCCCAGTTCTGATCAGCCGCTGAACGGCTGACTTCTTCCGCGACCGGGTAAGGACCGGCCAAAAAATCAGTTGAACAAATTGTCTGGTCAGGGAAGCGCAGCGCCCCTGACCAGAGTCACGCTGGTGTGTGACAGCGGCTGGACCTGAAAGTTTCGTTGTGGCCGTACAATTGCTGCATGAAATCATCGGCCAGCTGATGAACTGATCGAGCGAATCCGAATTCAAGGCACTGGATTCATGCGGCCGAAGTTTTCATGAGTTTGTTCAACTGATTTTTTGGCCGGTCCTGAGCCACCTCACAGCCACGACCAGCCGACTCTGAACGGGCCACTTTTCCTCAGCGAAGAGTGGCCCGTTCTGCATTGCGGCAGCCACGAAAAAGAATCTGAGAAATCCTGGAAGAATTCTTCAGACTGACCTGGCCTCAGGTTTCCCCATGCGCTACATAGTCGCCCCGCTGAGTGTGTTGTTATGAAAGTTCTCAGCGAGACTTCCTGACATCCCTCTGCTGATGCGTGTGTGGTCAGTTTCTGTCGTTCTCAACGTGCGGTTGTGTGACTCATGCTCGACTCGTGTTCCTTTCCCGGCGACCTTGCAGAATGCCATCGGCAGATGGCTCAGCTGCTGTTCACGATCGTGGCGAACGCGAAGCGGCATCATCTGGACCCTTTTGCGTATGTGCGTGACCTGCTGCTGCGGATGTCGGCGTTGTATGCTGACAGTGGCATGGAGGTTCCGGACTTCACGCAGGTGCCGTCGGCCGAGTTTCGGGGACTGGGGAAGTCGCTGGCCACGCAGATGTCGTCGGAGGCGTTGACGGCGATGCTGCCGGACCACTGGGCAACGGCTCATCCGGAGCACGTGCTGGTCCATCGGATTGCAGAGGCGCGACAGGTGGCTGACCGCAAACGCGATCGGCGGGAGCAGCGTCGTGGGATTCGTGTGGTGTCACCCGCTCCGGCGCAGTGACGGACAAGGGCGTAGGGACCATCCTCGTTCCGGGGCCCTGCCGTCTGCCGGGCTCGAAGTGTCGCGGCGTCCCCACGATAGTCAGCCGCAGCACCTTCGCCGACATCGGTGCGTGTCGGTTCGGGGCGTCACTTCAGCCGGTCCTGGCATGGCGGTGTGTCGCCGACGGAATCGATCCCCGGCGATCATCGGGTTCAGGGCGTGCGAGCCAGGTCCCGGGCCCCGCGATCTGGGTCAGCTCGAGTCCACAACGTACGAGCCAGCTCGGCAGGATGGCATCGCCCGGGTCCATGTGCTCCCACAGAGGGATGGCACAATTGAGGTTCGTCCTCCGGATGGAGATCACGGTCCGCCTGAGCGGCTGTCGTGCAAAGTGTGTCCCGTCGGCTGAGAGTCGGATTCCGTTCCATGCGCTCACTGTGCGCGCATGTTTCGGGCACGCGACCACCCGGAGCCATGTCGAGATTTGAGCCAGCAGGTTGCATCGGGTCAAGGTCAGGGAAGCTGCGACGCATTCTTCTGTCTTCATTCTCCTGCCAGATCGCCCAGTTGGCTGCCTGATCCTGGCTGGAACGGAATCGGCATTCGAATCAGAACGACACGGAAGGGAAATCACACAGGCAGAAGAAT
>SYLK01000241.1 GCA_005809115.1 Planctomyces sp.
GACTGCACGTTTGTTCGTTCGATTCACACGGATCCGATCAATCACGACCCGGCGGTCACTTTTTTTGCCACCGGGAATCAGCAGCCTGGTCGACCGACGATGGGCGCCTGGCTGGCTTACGGACTGGGCAGCGACAACCGTGACCTTCCGTCATTTGTCGTATTAACCAGCGGTGGAGGTGGTCAGACTCTGCAGACTCGCTACTGGGGCAACGGGTTTCTGCCGGCACACTACGGAGGAGTTCAATTTCGCAATACCGGGGATCCTGTTCTGTTTGTCTCCAACCCACCGGGCGTCAGCAGCGAAACGCGGCGACAACTGCTCGACTCAACAAATTCCCTCAACCGGATCGCTCTGGGAGAACTCAGTGATCCGGCGATTTCCGCACAGATTGAAAACTACGAGCTGGCTTTTCGAATGCAGTCCAGCGTGCCGGAGCTGACAGATCTGTCCGGGGAAACGAGGGAAACGCTGGAACTCTACGGTGCCACCCCGGGGCAACCCTCCTTTGCGAACAATTGCCTGCTGGCTCGCCGCATGGCAGAACGCGGAGTGCGCTTTATTCAGCTGTGTCATCGCGACTGGGATCATCACGGCAGCCTGCCTTCCGGACTGCCTGTGAAGTGCCAGGAGGTCGATCAGGGCTCTGCAGCACTGATTACGGATCTCAAACAGCGAGGTCTGCTGGATGACACAATCGTGATCTGGGGGGGTGAAGTCGGCCGAACAGCCTACAGTCAGGGCGAAATCAGACCGGCCAGTTTCGGTCGTGACCATCATCCTCGCTGCTTTACGATCTGGATGGCGGGCGGAGGACTGAAAGCAGGTCTGGTCCATGGCGCGACGGACGATTTCGGCTACAACATCACCCGGGATTCGGTGCATGTCCATGACCTGCACGCCACGCTGCTGCATCTGCTGGGTGTCGATCATGAGAGACTGACCTACCGGCACGAAGGGCGCGACTACCGACTGACCGACGTCGCAGGAAAAGTGGTCCGGGAGCTGCTGGCCCACGGATAGTCCCTTGAGGCGATCCTTCCGTGGCGAGCGGTATGCATCGGCTGGCTGGTTCCACGTGTATCGGCCTGGCGGGCTCAGAGCAGCATCACCAGACCGTCAATGCCCGTCAGTCGGCTGTAGATCGCCAGCACCTGCTGCGAGGATTGGCAGCACGGTTCGAGTGTGACCGAGACGTGCTTTCCATTGGACGCACAGCGAAACGAGAACGGCGGGTCCTGCTCCATCCGCATTTCGTCGCGCACAATCGCGATCACTCGCGCCACGAAATTGTCCGCCGTCTTCCCGATCACCTTGAACGTATAGGGGCAGGGAAACGCGTGCCGGGATTCCAGCAGCTGGACCGATGGCAGATTTAACATGAGTTCCAGTTCCCCGCGCACAGAGTTCCGGCAGAGCCCAGACCACTATCGCCGCACACCGACCAACGCCCGCTGCCCGGATGATGTCCGTTGCCCGGATGAGGCGCGCTGCCCGGATGAGGCGCGTTGCCCGAAAGCATCAATGCACGACTTCCGTCAATTCTACGCGTCGTCCCGATCGGCGGGAATCCCCGAACTGTGCGGAAACTGAGGGAGAAATCCTTGTCGGTCGTCGTCCGTCGTCCCTGTTCTGTCCTCGAAACAACGTCCGGCGGCGGGTGCGTCTTCGGAACACTCCGAAAACTCGGGACAATTGTTCAGAACCAGCCACCGGGGAAACCCCTCCCCATCAGAGGCAGCACCGCTGTGTCACCGGGGAATGGCGTATATTCGAGACAGCAGAGCCTCCAGGTCGTTTCCGCTGATTTTCTGGTCGGTCCTCAGCATGACATTGCAGCAGCATCAACCCGAGTGCGATCAACTCTTACGGTCCGCTCGTCATGCCGAATCGGGCGGTAGCAGAGTTCATTGCGGCAGCGCCGGCAACGTGAATCCTCGCAGTCATCGCGGCAGGTGGCATCGCGACGTCTGGCCACATGCGGCTGCCCTGTTGTCGATCGGATGCATGGCTCTGGCTGGCGGGTGGATGGTTCAGCGTTGCTGGGGTGATGCAGATATGTCCGCTGCCGACCAGAGTCTGCTGATCGCAGAGAACGTGACGATATCGCTGGCAGGTTTTGGCTGTGCCATCTACGGCTGCATCGTCAGCCGTCAGCTGCGACGTCGCTTGCGGCGCCATGAGGAAATGGGCCCCTATGTCCTGAAGCAGCTGCTTGGTTCCGGAGGAATGGGAGTTGTCTATCTGGCGGAACATCGGCTGCTGAACAGACTGTGTGCCATCAAACTGATTCGTCGCGATCGGCAGACAAGTCGTCGTCTGATCAGATGCTTCGCCGATGAGGTGAACGCCACGGCCCGTCTGACGCACTGCAACACGGTTCAGATTTACGATTACGGAAGCACCCGGACGGGGAGTTTTTATTACGTGATGGAATATCTGCCGGGGCTGAATCTTCGGCAGCTGGTGGACGGGTTCGGGCCGTTGCCGCCGGGACGAGTGGTGTATATTCTGAAACAGATCTGCGGAGCGCTGCATGAGGCTTCTCTGCATGGCCTGGTCCATCGAGATATCAAGCCGAGCAACATTTTTCTGGCGGAACGCGGGCAGATGTTTGACGTGGCGAAGCTGCTGGATTTCGGGCTGGTCCGTCCGGCCTGCGAACAGGGAATCGCCCTCCGCAATGCATCCACTCAACTGCAGGGATCACCGCGTTACATGTGTCCTGAGCAGGCGCGGGGCCTGAGTCCTGACTGCCGCGGTGATCTGTATTCTCTGGGCTGCGTGGCATACTTCCTGCTGACCGGGCGTCCTCCGTTTGATGAACCGAATCCAGTGCGACTGGTGCTGGCTCATGCGGCAACTTCGGTTCCGACGTTCGAGGAAATCGGCGTCGAGGTTCCTGCGGATCTCGGTGCCGTCATTCTGAAATGTCTCAGCAAGCAGCCCGAGGACCGGTATGATTCACCAAGAGAACTGCTGGCCGCACTGGAAACATGCCACTGTGGCCGTGACTGGACCTGGCGTGAGGCAGAATTGTGGTGGAAGGAGCTTGCCGCCTGTGACAAACTGCCCATGTCACATCGCCCGGAAACTGCGGAAGAAACAGGATCCCTGTCGCCATTTGATCGGGAACACGTACCCGATGACACGCTGCTCTGTCAAAACCAGCGACTCTGACAGCCGGCGGACTGAGCGTGCCCGTGGACGAATGGACCACGGTCCCCGGTCACTGAGCCCCCCCTGGTCGAATCGTCATTCAGGGCCCCTGTCGCCGCTGCTCAGCTCCTGCTCCACCCGCGACCATGCCATCCTGAACGGTGCCGGAACGGTAACGCACCGGATCGATGATCCCGGCATCGCGAAAACCTCGCAGCCGCAGATGGCAGGAATCACATTCGCCGCACGAGGTACCGTCCGGTCCGGGGTCATAACAGCTGTGAGTCAGTCCGTAGTCAACACCCAGCTGGGCACCCAGTCGAATGATTTGTGCCTTGGACAGCGAGATGAGTGGAGTCTGGAGCCGAATCCGCTGCCCTTCCACGCCGCACTTCGTGGCGAGGTTTGCCATCTGTTCAAACGCCGCGATGTATTCCGGACGGCAATCCGGGTAACCGCTGTAATCCACAGCATTAACGCCGATGAACAGGTCGTGAGCTGCCACGGATTCGGCCAGACCCAGCGCCATCGACAGGAAAATCGTGTTGCGCGCGGGCACATACGTGACGGGAATCCCCGTGGAGATATCGGCATCCGAACGGTGGTGGGGAACAGGAATGTCGTTTGTCAGCGCCGAACCGCGAAAGACACTGGTGTCCAGCCGCACGACCACGTGCCGCAGGATGCCCTGCGCGGCACATACCCGCGCAGCCGCTTCAAGTTCGAAGCGGTGCCGCTGTCCGTAATCGAAGGAGATGGCGTGAATCTCGTATCCGGCCTGACGCGCAATCGCCAGCACCGTGGCTGAATCCAGCCCGCCACTCACAAGCACAACGGCCTTTTTCCCGGTTTTCATAGATCGCAGGCTCTCTGTCTGGCCGCCCGCGCGGCATGGCTTCTGCGCTGTACCCTGACGGTTCCTATTCGCGGATCGGTTTCTCGGCCATTACGAGATTCAGATGTTCCCGCAGACGCTTCTTTTCGGTTTCCGGTGCCAGCTCAATCGCGGTTGCCAGCCACTCACGTGCTTCGGCAAACTGACCGTTCTCTGCGCAGGCGGCGGCCAGCGTGTCGAGTGTATTCCACTGCTTGTATTCACTCAGCGAACACGCCTGCCGGGCCAGCTGCAGGGACCGGGCGGCATCGCGCGTGGCATCATTCCCGGCTGTGGCCAGGAGCCAGGCGAGGTCGTTGACGGCTTCGTACGTCACGGGCCGGATCGCAATCGCTTTTTCCAGATCGGCGATGGCCCTGGAAAACTCGCCCTGCAGCCGGTAGGTGTAGGCTCTGTTTCCCAGTGCGTCTGTATAGCGCGGATCCACCTTCAGCGCTGCCGTAAAATCCTTCACGGCTTCGTCGTGCAGCCCCATTTTCTGATGCACCACGCCACGATTGTTGAGCGCCTCCGGGTAGTCCGGAACCTGCTGCAATGCGTCCTGCAGATCGTTCCGAGCTGCCTTCCAGTCCCTGGTTGCAATGTATGCCAGGGCGCGATTGTTTCGCGCCAGAAAATTCTTTGGATCCTGCTTCAGGGCGGCACTGAAGTCTCGAATGGCCTCTGCATAATTCTGACTGAGGTAATGGCACTGACCGCGATTGTTCAGCGCACCCGCGTTCTGCGGCTGAAGCGACAGACTCTGCGTGAAGTCAGCGATGGCACGGTCATATTCCCGATGTGCCAGCAGCGCGACTCCCCGCAGATGGTAGTTTTCCGCCGTCGCAGACGCCTTGACGCGTTCGGTCAGTTCGTCCACTGCCGTCGCAAAGGGAATCGTCTCCTTTTCCCACAGCCAGCCGCCCTTCTCATCAATCCACAGCCATTCATCGTTGGTCAGCGATACCGTAAACACCTCACCCAGATAGGCGCGCCACACCGTGGCTTTCGGTGTTCGCAGTTCTGCGCCCGCACGTGTAATCAGCACCCGTATGCCAATCCGCGGATCGCGGGCTGACCTGGCAGGCGGTTTTGATTTCGCTGTTTTGTCGTCGGCACCGAGGGGGAATTGCGTGGCCAGCAGTGTCAGCACCGCGACCAGCAGGGCAAATCGACTTGTACTCATGGGCGATCTTCTGTTCATATCTGACGTCTGCCGGCGGCCTGCAGGCTGCGACGCGGAACCAGCTGACGTTTTAGCACAGCTCCGGCGAGATTACTCGCGCGTCCTGTCCGGAGGAGCCGGAAATCCCCGCGGACCGGTCGGCGCAACTGTCTGACGCTGCAGCAACGGTCACGGCAAGTGTCGCATCAGCAGATTCTGCCGATCGACTCATGTCTCGCACTGTGAAGCGAGTCTTCCGGCCAGACGTTTCAGCGCCGGGCTGACGTCAAGTTTGTCCAGGTGGACATTGAGCAGGCTGAAACTGTCCTGGTTGGCGAACGCCGCCCGAAACGCTTTTTCGAGGTCGCCTTCGGTAAAGACTTCAAAGCCCCAGCCATCGCCCAGCAGTTCAGGCATTTTATGGTACTGCCAGTTGTGAATGTCATTGAATGGTCCCTCGAGGATAAACCGCTCGGTGGAATAGCCTTTGTTATTCAGCACAATCACGATCGGATTGAATCCCCGGCGAACTCCGGTGGACAGCTCCATGCACGTCATCTGAAACGCGCCATCTCCGACGAGTACCAGCGGCCGGAGTCTGCGATTCGCCACCTGGACTCCCACGGCCGCCGGTATGGCGAAACCCATGGACGTGTAATAGGCGGCACTCAGAAATTCCGTGTGCCGGCTGATCGTGAGATCGGCTGCCGCGAACAGCGAGTCGCCCGTATCTGCCACGACCACCACCGCGTCGTCCAGGACGGTATTGATTTTCTCAAACAGCCGCCGAATCGTCATCTTCGCCTCATTCTTCGGCTTCCATGGCGGGATTTCGGCCTGGACAATTCGCGGTGCCGGCCTGCGGCGAGCGGGTTTTTGCGCATTGAGTTCCCGCAGAAAGTCGGGGAAGAGCACGTCATGAAAATGGTGGTGTCGAATCCGCAGCTTTTCGCTGGTGGCTGAGATACAGCGGCCTGGATCAAGCCGCGCTGTAAAGATGCCCAGATTGATGTCCGTCATGAAGGCTCCCAGCAGAATGACACAATCGCTGTCTTCCACCACGCGCCGCACTTCCTCACGCCCCATGGCACCTTCATAGATTCCCAGGTAAAGCGGATGTCGCTCGCTCACGACGGACTTGCCCAGAAGGGTGGCGCACACCGGGATGTTGTGCTGTTCGGCCAGCTGCAGTACCTGCTCCCGCAGTCCGAATCGGTGAACTTCGATTCCGGCGATAATGACGGGCTTCTTCGCCGCATGGATCGTCTGCAGAGCTTCCGCGACCGCTTCCTTCAGGGCCTCCGCATCGCTCTGCAGATGTTCCACACGAGGCTGATGCGCGTGCAGCGCGTGGGTTCCGACCTTGTCCCGGGGAATTTCAAGGAACACTGGCCGCTTATATCTCACACATGCTTCGAGGCAGCGGTCGATCTCGCGAAATGCCGTCAGTTCGTCCTCCAGCGACGCACTGGCGACGGTGATCTTTTCAAAGACGTCCCGCTGCGTATTGAAGTCCCGCACGCGATGGTGCAGCAGCGGATCCGAGCGACGTTCCTGCATGCCTGGCGAACCACTGATCACGATCACCGGACTTTTTTCGGCATACGCTCCCGCCACGGCGTTGCACAGGCTGAGTCCGCCGACACAATAGGTCACACAGACGGCTCCGATTCCATTGATTCGCGCATATCCGTCGGCAGCATACCCGGCGCAGGCTTCGCTGGTTGTCCCGACCACGTTGATCGGACTCGCCTCCAGCATGGCATACAGCTGCAGCACAAAGTCCCCCGGAATCCCGAAAACATCCCGCACTCCATAGTGCTGCAGACGCTCGATCAGGTAACTTCCGATTGTGGGCTCGGATCCCGCCTCGGCCGGTTTCACGTCGGCTGATGCTGTCGCCGAAGAGCGACTCCTGCGGCGAACTTCAGAACTGGCAATCCTGCGCTTTGACACAACTGTCCTCCCGCGGCC
>SYLK01000242.1 GCA_005809115.1 Planctomyces sp.
CCGACCTCAACCCGGCCGGCTGGATTGTCTGCAGCGGGCGGAGTCGAAAGCTTCGGATACTGCAGAGGGCGGAGACGACTCACGAGGATTCCGCCTCCGACCGGAACTCAATCGACGTTGCGCCGCACGAGGAGGTTACCAGACTGTCGCTGACACCCGATGGAAACTCGATCATTACGGGTGACATGGCCGGACGTCTGCACCGATACGATGCGCAAACCGGAGTCCTTCTGAGTCAGCTGCTTTCGAAAACATCCCCGCTGAAGGCGGACCGGCCGCATGAGCCACTGGAATCGGCCGACACGGACTGGCCGGGATGGCGAGGACCAAAGGGCGACGGCGTCAGTCAGGAGACCACGGCACCATTGCACTGGAGTCCGACGGAGAATATCGCCTGGCGGACGGAGATTCCCGGCAGAGGCAGGTCGTCACCGATTGTGTTCGGCAGTCGCGTTTTCGTGACCACGGGGATCGAGGAAGATCTGACGCGTCGCGTTCTGTGCCTCGATCGCCGAAACGGCACCCTGCTTTGGAACACGTCTGTCCATACCGGTCCGGGCGGCCGGATGCATCTTCAGAATACGACGGCGTCCTCCACTCCGGTAACCGACGGGATCCAGGTCTATTCTGTCTTTGTGGACGATCAGGACATGCAGGTTGTGGCTCTCAACATGGCGGGCGAGATCCAGTGGAACGTCCGACCGGGATCCTTCGAATCCCGCCACGGATTTGCCGCATCACCGGTGCTGTATGATTCCGGAGTGATCGTCAACGGTCAGCAGGATGGCAATGCCTTCGTGGTGATGCTGGATCGGAACAGCGGCAAAGAACTGTGGCGGTATGCCCCGGCCGTCAGCCTGCGGTCGTTCGCCACTCCCGTGCTGACCCGCTATGAGGGTCGGGATCAGCTGATTCTTGCCGGGTCATCGCAGACCGTCGGTCTGAATCCAGGGACCGGCGAGCTGATCTGGAGCGTGACCGGACCGAGCGACAAGTTTGTCTGCACACCGGCCGTTGGACAGGGAATGGTGTTCAGCTTCGCCGGATCTCCGCACAAGAAGGCGCTGGCTGTCAGACTCGGTGGACGGGGCGATGTCACCGAAACGCACGTGGTGTGGCGATGCGAACGCGGTATGCCGTATGTCCCGTCACCGCTTCTGGTCGGCGACTGGCTGCATGTGATCGCGGACAACGGCGTGTACTCCTGCATCGAGCCACTGACCGGAAACACCGTGCATACCACCCGAGCCACTGGCCCCACTTACTGCTCGCCGATTGCGGCCGGCGGCAACGTCTATCTGTTTGAAGACGCCGGCGGCTGCACCATCATTGAGAACGGTCCGCACTTCACCGTTCTGGCAAAGAATGAGCTGGGTGAGGAGATTTGTGGATCTCCCGCGATATCTTCCGGACAACTCTTTGTCAGAACCGCCACCGCCATCGTCTGTGTCGGCGGGAACTGATCGGCGGGAACTGATCGGAGGTCACGGATGGATCTGTCGACTGCGGGCGCTTCTGGCTGAGTGCACACAGCACTGAGAATGGTCGGGCCTGAAGACCACCGCTCGCGGTCGTCCCGAGGGTTTGTTGTGCATCGTTGCGACTCGGAAACCAGCCCGGTGGACGCGGCACGTGAACGGTGCGGAGACCATCGAAAACAGAGCATCCGCTGACAAATGCTTCTCTTCCGGGCCCACCAGGGCTGCTCCTGGATCCGATCCAGAGAATGGTATGGCATGGGAATACCAGCGATTCGAAACAGCCCAGGGACGTCAGGCACTGCAGCGGCTTGCTTCCCGAGTTGTAGCTCGGAACTTGTTCCGAGAATGCCCCATCTCTCGGCGAATATCTCCCGCCCGAAACGAGTTCCGGGCTACAACGCTGACCAGCGATTCCCGGAGCTTATAGCGGATTCGCGCGATTTCATCAGCGCACGGTGTTGCGGCCGGTTGCATATGATTCGCTGCACGAACACAGGTAAGATGGCAGGCCCACGGACCTTCTCGATTCGCACGACGCGCCAGTGGTTCCTTGAGGCTTCTCATGAACCGGCCCAGCGAATTCAGGCATCTCCGGGTTTCAGCGACCAAGGGCGTGATTGCCAGCTGAGCCTCGGCCCACGCCTCCGTCACGGCAAACGTCGCGGCTCACGCAGGTTTTGTCAGGGGTTCTTACCGCGAATTCGAGCTGAGTGTGGGAACGTGTGCTGGAGTTCAGCGATTCCAGAAAGGGGGACGAGTGAAAAAGGACAGGCACTGCGACCACCTGTGTGGACGTGCCGGTTCTTTTCTTTTCGGGAACGAGCTTCTGGCGATTTTTCGAAGTCTGCAGACAGGGGGATACGGACAACCGGGGACATCTGGTTGGCAGCGATATCAACAAATTGCTGTGTCCGCATGATTCTCACCCGACGGGCGTTCAGCGTTTCATCGCACGTGGCGTTTCTACCGCACGTGGCGTTTCTACCGCAACGCGGTTATGTCACACAGCCCAGGGTAGACCGAAGTTCGCCAGAGGCGGAATTCGGTCTACC
>SYLK01000243.1 GCA_005809115.1 Planctomyces sp.
GATGGGCGTGACCGACCGATTCACTTCCTCGATCACGGACTTCAGCCGGTTCTCGAATTCGCCCTTCACGCCGGCCCCCGCCTGCAGGAGGCTCAGATCCAGAGTCCGCACCATCACGGTCTGCAGCGCCGGTGGCACATCGCCCTGCGCTACCCGCAGCGCGAAACCTTCCACAACCGCTGTTTTTCCCACTCCGGCTTCGCCGGTCATGATCGGGTTGTTCTGGCGGCGACGAGTCAGAATGTCAATGATCTGGCGAATCTCCTGATCGCGGCCCAGAACCGGGTCAATCCGGCCGGCTCGCGCGCGGGCGGTCAGGTCAATGGTGTACTGATCAAGCGCCGGGGTCTGCGTCGGACCACCTGGCCGACCCCCGCCGGCGGGACCAGCTCCCGAGGGTCCTCGCGCAGCATCCGAGCCCACTTCGGAGCTTTCGGAAACAATGGTCAGCAGATCGCGACCGAGAGCTTCCGGGGAGATGCGGCCAAACTCGGCGGAAATCTGCTGGGCTTTCTGCCCGAGAGACCGGTCCGTGAGCAGGGCCAGCAGCAGATGGCCGGACCTCGTCTGCCCGGCAGAATAATCGACGGATCCCAGCAGCCACGCCTCTCGCGCCAGGTCCACCACATGCTGTGACAGCAGCGGCTGGCTGGAATTTCCGGTCTTCAGCCGGTCAATGGACTTCATTACGTCAGCCGTCAGGCGCGACACATCCACGCTGAACGACTTCAGGATGGCGTGAATATCCGTCTGCGACCCTTCCAGGAGTTTCAGCAGCCAGTGTTCAATCTCCACGTTGTAATTTGATCGCGACAGACAGAGCCCGGCGGCAGCCTCAAGAGTTCGCGTACACGTGGAATTCAGCTTGCTGATCAGAGACTTCAGATTCAGATTGGCCATTGATCACTTCCATGATGTGCATGATGCGAAAGACACAACGGTACGGTGCAGGACGGCGGAATCGTCACACGATCGCGGCCGAAATGCAAGGCAGAGCCCGACGGTTCGCAGGGAACAGCCGGGCCGATTCAGAATCGAAATACGGCATCCGTGGCGTCGGCCTGACACCCCGAGTCCGTCCCCATCCACGTGTTCCATCCCAGACGAGGCTGGCTGGCGGAATCCGCGGCCAGCCGACAGGCGGGCACTTCCGCACGCCGCAGAATCAGCTGTATGTCAAAGTCCAGCTCCGCGCCGACATAGAAGCGGACCAGCTGAGCCAGTCGCTCCAGGCGCCGCCCGGACGGCAGCAGATCACGGAATTCCGACCATGTCAGCGGCCCGAGGGAAATTCGGATGCGGCTCGAGACGTCCCAGACTCGGGATCCGGCCACGGTGTTGTCACCAAGACAGAGGTTCAGGCCACTCCGCCGCCGACTGCCTGGCATCGCCGACTGCGCACTCTCCGGCAGATAGAGCCACTGGCCCTCGAACTGACTGACACGCGTCTCGTGCCCGAAGCAGCTCGACAGCATCTGCTCGAGAGCCACCGCGTTCCGCGTCCGCTGCGCAAACAGCCCGCCAAAGAACAGAATCACCTGGTCGTCAAACGAAAACCGCTCGCGCAGTCCGCGCGCACCCAGTCCGACCAGACAGTACAGACAGGCGGTAAACAGATCATCGTCGGGAGACCCATCGCGCATCCGCCGCTCATAGGCATACGGAAAGCGGTACTTTTCCCAGGCGCGGTAGAACAGCGAAACGGACCGATGGTTGAACAGATCAAGGAACTCACGCAGCGAGTTATCCTTCATTCGCAGGTGGATACGTTCAATCAGCAGAGACGTGTAATGCTGCGGCAGCACGCCGTTCGGTCCGGTCAGCCCCATGAACGAGACCGTCATGCTGATCGGCAGCGGCGCCTCCGACGGCGGTGCCGATCCTTCCGCCGCGACGCGCACTGCCGCGATGTCTCCGGCAGGAAAAGTCAGAGACGGCAGTGCGGAAAAACGCACCGGTTCACCCCGTGGACCGTCATCTCCGCCGATCCGGCGCACCGGAACCGGACTCCTCCGTTCTGCCGCGACCTGCTCGATCAGTCGTACTGCCTGAAAAAAATCGAACTCTTCAGGATGATCGAGGAGATCCTGAATCAGAGGAGAGTCCGGTCGCCCGCCTGAGCCCGCCATATCCAGTGCTCCATCCCGCGTGACTGCCGACCGTGCGTGGTGGCCGTCAGTTTGGTGAACGAGTTGATTGAAGTGTACATGGCCAGAAAGCGGTTCAGGATACAGGCAAACACATACACACTGTCCCCCGTGAAGTTCTCTTCGTCAAACAGCAGATGAATCCGCGTGCCCCGGGCGTACGCCCCGTTGACCCGCTCCACACACGGCTCACTGTGAATCTTTTCCAGTCCACTGATCAGATTCTTCGTCTGAGTCGAATCCCGCAGGTCATTCAGGCGCAGGATTTCGTGAATCGACGCCGTGGCATCGTCCCCCGAGACAATTGACAGATGATTCAGCGACAACTGGGAAATGAGCGGCCACAGATTCCGCCGGCCCATGTGGTGTCGCAGCGCTGCCGTGGGTGACACCAGGCAGCGGATTTCCGAAACCGGCCCCCGTCCGCCCACGATGTCAAATTCAATCCGGCTGGCGTCGCGCTGCCGCGCCAGCTCTTCCGGGAGATCCCGGTTGAAGCAGGTCAGTCTGGCATACAACAGGCCCTGACCGGCACGGCGGGGAGAAAACTCTGCATCCACCAGGGAGACGTACATCTCCGTGGGTTCATTCAAATTGCCCACGTCCCCCTCGACAGGACCTGGGCGCCGTGTGGCGTGCCAGTACCCGATATCCCCCGCCAGTGAGCTGTGGTCAACCGAATAGAACGGGCGGTATTCCCGCACCCTGCCGTCCTGATCGTCCACACTGATACTGTCGACCGAATAGATCTCGAGGGATGCCTCGGCGCGGGCGTCCGGCACGATGCGGTATTCCGTGGTTCGATAGTTCAGGGGAATGGCATCGGCCGTGCGGCGGAACAGATTTACGATCGGGGTGCAGCCGAGTCGAACCGAATCGCGTGTCACGACCGACTCAACCTCCGGCGCATGTTCCCGCAGCAGTACCGATATCTCCAGGCGATTTCCGACTCGCGCCAGGATCTCCGGCGTCAGTCCCGTCAGATCGAAAAACAGAAATTTCTGCGGGAGCACGAAGTACTCAGACAGCAGACGGTACCCCGGAAAACCGCGGGCCGGCTGCGGGAGCAGCGCGTCGGCGGCGGAAAACCCCACGGGCCGAATTGCCGCTGACGGCAGCACGGCTGCTGCCACCGTCGCATCCGACCCCGTGACGACAACCTCGATCGTCTGCGTCAGCAGCAGTTCCAGCAGCCGGGCGGCCTTTTCGAAATTGGCAATCCCGATATAAAACCGCAGCGTTTCCAGCTGATACAGGGCGAGAGGCTGGCCCCGGTCACAGGGCAGCAGCTCGATCCGCAGGACGGCATTCGCTTCGCCGCGCCAGGGTGAGGGTGCTCCGGAAAACGGACGCGGCAGCAGTCGCACGGCTTCGGTGTCCAGGGGAAACAACGTCACGGGATAACAGGTCTGGAACTGGCAGTTGTATCCCTGGATGCGCTCGGACTCGATCATCGTCCCACGCTTCAGATGATGACCACCCGTCAGATCCTTCTGGGTGGGATTGAGTCGCAGTCCCAGAATCGACAGCGAAGGCACGGGCGCCGTCAGATGCGGGTACAAAATGCCGAGCATTGCGTCGGCCAGCTCCGGAAAACTGTCTTCCAGCTTGTGTCGTGTCCGGGCATTCAGGTAAGCAAATGCCTGAATCAGGCGCTCCACGTGCGGATCGCGGATGCCCGTGGAACTCAGCGTCAGACGATTGGCGATCTTGGGAAACCGTTCAGCGAACTCGGCCGAACTGTTTCTCAGATAGTCCAGCTCCCGCTGGTACCACGCATCCAGAGTTTCACTCATCGTCAGGCCTCAGCTGATGTCAAACTGACCGGTCGAGGATTCGAGTGCGGAATCAAACTGAACGCGGTGCCGCCGTTCCTCCACGATCAGCAGTGCTTCGATTCGAAATCGAAACGTGCGGTCACCATAGTCCTCATTCTCCGTCCGTTCAATCCGAACCTCAGTCAGCCGCGGTTCAAAGAAGTCAATCGCGCGCCGGATGGCCGTTACCAGAATGTCCGAATCCTGAGCAGCATTCAGACTGGCCGCAGTGAAATCCGGAATTCCGTAATTGATCAGCGAATCATCCAGCTCCGTGTATTCCGGCGGCCAGGCGATACAGCGAATCCGCGTATTCAGCAGATCCTGCAGATCGCGCCGCACTGCCTGCTGCAGGATTCTGAGCTTCTGCTGATCGTCCAGCGGAAGCTCCGTGCTGCTTGCCGGATCGTCGTCCAGCAGACGATCCAGCACCGACAGTCGAATTCCACCCTTCTCAGAATCGCCGGAATTCGCAGACTTCCCGGAACTCATGGCTTCTCCTGGAGACAAACTCGCTGCAGCTGACGTTCAGCACCGTGCGCATCCACGCGCAGCAGAATCCACACTGCCGAAGGATGACTGGCAACCGCCGGAGCATGCAAGTGGGTCCTCATGAAACAGTCTGCCCCGACTTCTCTGCCCGAAATGCCAGCCGCCGGATCTGCAGAATCGGAATCACTTCATCTCCTGCCAGGAACTCCCGCTGGCCGCCGCCCAGTACGGGGCCGGCAGTCCCGACCTGATTCCATTCGGTGGTGCGCCCGATGCGGACTCGCTGGTCAGCGGAATCATGCGATCCCTCGTAAAGCGCCGGGATATGGACTCTCCCGGAGACATCCCCCGTGGTTTCAATCGTGGCGGCCCGCCACAGCATGTCCGACAGATGTTCGACAGTTCCGAATTCCAGCATCACGATCTGGCTGCAGTCCAGCCAGAAGTATTTGCCCGTGGCCGTATAGATCTCCAGGGTGGGGCCCAGCAGATCATCCAGGTCGCGGAACTCATCGAAACTGACGCCATCCACTTCTCCACCGACGGGCTGTTCGAGTTCGACGGCCTGCTGGATGCACTGCAGCGCTTCCGCCTGGCCTCCGTTTCGCAGGTTCAGGATCGCCTGCAGCCGCAGCTGCTGACTCGGTGTCGGTGCCGTCAGGAAGTCCGGCACACGCCCTTCGTGAAAGACTTCCCGCCGGGAAATCTCCGAACGAATCAGGTGACGCAGCAGTGAAATTCCCACCATCGCTCCCGGGTCGATCTGCAGAGCGGCATCCAGCTGCTTGTCGGCCCGGACGAGGTCACCGGAAAAGCACAGCAGTTCGCAGAGCAGGCTGCGGGCACGGATATCGGACGGTCGGCTGCGGACGGCCTCAGTGGCCGCCGCCACAGCTTCAGCCAGCTGACCGGTCGACCGGTACAGCCGGAGGATGTCGAAAGCCTGCTCCGCGAAATCCTCGAGGAGGAGCGGCGTCGGAACCTCTCCATCGAGGAGATCCAGCGCCGGGTGGCCGAGC
>SYLK01000244.1 GCA_005809115.1 Planctomyces sp.
AATACCGGAACGCGTTGCTCGGCTGGCAGGGCGTTGCGCCTTGCGGAACGATGCGTGACGCGGCGTTCAGTTCAGACCGAATCCTGGTCGCTGGAAACCTTTCGCGGAGCGGATGAGAGCTGCAGTCGTGAACGGGCGTGGTCGGCCCACGGCCCCCGCGAGTCGTATTCGAGGTACTGCTGCCACCACGAAAGTGACTCATCTGCACGCCCGATCTGTTCCAGCAGCTGCGCATAATGCAGCAGCGCCTCGGGATTTCCGGGGTGGATTGAGATGGCCGTCAGCAGCGATTCCTCAGCGGACGGGTACCGTTTCAGTTCCGACTGCAGACAGCCCAGCTGCGTCCACGCCTCGATAAAATCCGGAGCAAATTCGATCGCACACTGATATCGTTCAATCGCGGCTTCAGGCTGATTGAGCCGAAACAGGGCGTCTGCCAGATGGAAATTGATCTCTGCCGGGTCGGGCGCCGTCCGGCCGCCGGGTCGTTCCGCCATGGGATCGTCATCTCGCAGCAGAAACTGCTCGGACACCAGCAGGCTCATCGCATTGCGAAACGCATTCACCGCGGATTCCAATTCGGATTCTTCCGACAGCCGACACCCCTCGTGAAACCACTCGTCGGCGTTCCAGTCACTCATGCGACGATCGCCCAGCCTGAGCCGAGCTTCCGTGATGGAGATGGACACGGGCAGGGAGTCATCGAAATCCGCGTCTGTGGGTTCACGTTCGCAGGTCGGAGCAGCCAACTGCAGCGCAGCGGGCGGGTCAGGCGCGGCGGTCCGGTCAGTCGTCTGTGGGGCGGGTGCTTCTGTGGGGCCGCATTCAAAATCCAGCAGACGCTGCCCGGTGCGGGGGTTCAGCACACCATGCGCGTCCCGAAGGACGACGTTCTGATCCCGAACCAGCAGGTTGAGCTGCGCCAGCGACCGGTCAGTACCGGCCAGGGCAAGGCTGAGCTCCGTCAGGCTGCGTTCAATTCTTTCGGCGGAAACACCTTCATCCAGAAGGGCCGCCAGTCGCTGCGCACCAGTGACTTCACGGAAGTCGAAGTACGGCAGCCGGCAGACCCGTCTGACGGGTCGAATCAGACCGAGCCGAGCCCAGCGGCGGATCAGCCCCACGGGGATATCCAGCAGCCGGGAGAGCATCGCCGGAGTATGAGCGCGCTGAATTTCCTCGCGCTGATCGTTCAGCCCCAGCAGATGAAGCCAGTCAGACTCGGCCACAATTCGCAGTTCGGTACCGGCGGCGATCTGCTGCAGCGCCTGGCGAAACTTCAGGGAGGGTTCACCGTCGGGCTCCAGTGGCCAGCCCTCTTCTCCGACAACCAGCATTGTGGTCGCGCCGGAGACAGACTGTGATGCGCGGCCACCGTAGTTTTCGGCCAGACGCCATGCCTCGCGATGCACCATCGACGCGAGTGTGCCGGTGAATACGACGGTCTCCCCGGACAGGGGGAGTGAGCTGCGTGGTGACTCGGAGCCTTTGCCGACGGCGGATTGAGACTTCCCATGGGAGTCTGCAGAATGACTCTCCGCAGAATGACTTTCCGCAGAATGGCTCTGCGTCGAATCCTGCGACTCTTTTCGTGACACCGCGGAAATTCCTGTAATCCAGACGCGGGACTCAGCCGGAAATTCTTCCGGGATCAAAGGCAGGAGAAAATGTCATTGATTCCTGGTTGCCTGAACGGACATCGCCTTGCCTTTTGTTCCGAAACGCGAAACGTTGCGGAACACAGCGCGTGGTCGCAGGGAGCAGCACCCGCAGCAGAGCAGGGCATTCGGCACCGCCAGAATACCGTCGAAATCCCGCGTTGGGTAGCAATCGAACGCACTGATGATATAAGTCACAGAGATTTCCGAGAGACCTGCTGGCCGGCAGGTGGCGCCCTTGGTGCGCTCGGCCAGCCAAGGCACGGCTGAAGAGCAGAGGTAAACCGCGATGCCAGATCTGAAGACTGCCGACTCCGCCATCTGGGATGCTGTCTGCCGAGAGCGTGAGCGACAGACGGAAGGCCTGGAGCTGATCGCGTCCGAAAATTATACCAGCCGGGCAGTGCTGGAAGCCGCCGGAACGGTCCTGACCAATAAGTATGCCGAAGGCTACCCTGGTCGCCGATATTATGGCGGCTGCGAGCATGTTGACACGGTGGAGCAGCTTGCCCGTGATCGGGTCCGTCGGCTCTTTGGAGCAGAGCATGCCAATGTCCAGCCGCATTCGGGTTCTCAGGCCAACATGGCCGTCTACATGACGGTCCTGAATCCTGGCGACACGATTCTGGCCATGGACCTCGCCCATGGCGGTCATCTGACGCACGGGATGCATCTGAACTTCAGCGGAAAGCTGTATCGACCCATTCATTATGGCGTTCGCCCGAATGATCACCGCATCGATTTCGATCAGGTGGCCACCCTGGCTCGAGAACACCGGCCGCGGCTGATCATCGCCGGGGCAAGTGCTTATCCGCGGGAGATTGATCACGCAAAGTTTGCGGACGTGGCCCGCGAAGTGGGCGCGCTGCTGATGGTGGACATGGCACATTATGCCGGTCTGGTGGCCGGCGGCGTTCACAACAGTCCGGTTTCCTGCGCAGATTTTGTGACTTCCACCTCACACAAGACGCTGCGCGGACCGCGTTCCGGATTCGTGCTGTGTCGTGAAGAGCACGCGAAAAACCTCGACCGCTCTGTGTTTCCGGGCATCCAGGGTGGACCGCTGATGCACATTGTCGCAGCCAAAGCGGTCTGTTTCGGCGAAGCCCTGCGGCCGGATTTTCCAGCGTATGCACGTCAGATCGTGGAGAACGCCAGAGCTTTGGCCGAAGTGCTGCTGTCAGGTGGCCTGCGACTCGTTTCCGGAGGCACCGACAATCACCTGATGATGTGTGATGTGACCGCGATTGATCTCTCCGGCAGCGTCGCAGAAAAGGCGCTCGACCGTGCCGGAATCACGGTCAATAAGAACATGATTCCCTATGACCAGAGAAAGCCCATGGACCCCAGCGGGATTCGGATCGGGACTGCCGCCCTGACCACACGGGGCATGCAGGCCGATGAAATGAAACGCGTCGGGGCATGGATTCTGGGCGCGCTCCGCCATGCGGATGACGAAGCCACGCTCCGACGTTTTCGAGGCGAAATTGCCGAATTCACCCGGAATTTCCCGGTGCCCGGCATTGGCTGAACACGCAGGAGCGAACGGCAGTCCGGCTCAGCGCCGGCCGTTGACACAATGTCGCGGGCAACGAGTGTGTCGCGTTATTCCCGGGGAGTGTTCCTCGATTCGGTCCCTCAACGGGTGGGATTCAGGAAACGCCCCAGAGTCAAGAGAGAGTCCTCTGTTTCTGTCCGGACGAGCCACGTTTTGGAGACCAGCCGCGATGTCTAACCCGTTTGAATCCCCACAGTTCAACTCCCCCGTTGCCGTGGATCGCACGATCCGCCTGAAACGCCTCGGCGTGGTCTCATCCGGAATTTTCGGGGGAGCCGCCGGGGCTGGATTCGGACTGATCGTGGGGACGATTGTCATGCTGGCCGCTATGGCCGGGGCGCTGGAGAATCCTGGCGGGGGGCCGGCACAGGGTACGAATATTGTGGTCGGGGTTGTGGTCTTGATTGGTGCTCAGCTGGGTTATGGGCTGTTCGGATTCATTGGTGGCCTGCTGAATGCCGTCATCTATAACCTCGTGGCGGGAATCACAGGCGGGCTGGAACTTGAATTCGGCGAACGCTGACCCGCGGTGGTCTGCTGTCTGCTGCCGGAACGTCGGCTGATATGCCACTGAAAGGTTTACAATGAAACAAATGAAACAGTTGAGTCGGTGCCGGCAGTTATCGTCCGGGGCACATATCGCGCCCGGATCAATATCGCCGCGGGCAGCCATTCTGTACACAGCAGTGTTGCTTGCCACGACACTGGCGACAGGGGCGTCCGCGGAGGCAGGCGACTGGCCACAGTGGCGCGGCCCGAATCGCAATGGCGTCGCCGAGGCAGGGCAGGGCGTCCCGGCGGAATGGAGCGATTCAGCGAATATCGTCTGGAAGACCGATGTGCCCGGCCGTGGCCATGCTTCGCCCACGATCGTGGGCAACCTGATCGTGCTGGCGACCGCGGATGAACAGGCACAGGTCCAGGGTGTGGTCGCTTTTGACCGCACCGGCATTCAGAAGTGGATCACGCCGGTGAACAAGGGTGGTCTGCCCGAGCTGCATGCAAAGAACACGCATGCATCGTCGACGCTGGCGAGTGACGGGCGATTGTTCTTTGTCGTGTTTCACCATCATGACAAGCTCGAAGCCGCGGCGCTCGATCCGCAGGGAACGATCGTCTGGCGGCGCGATGTCGGGCCATTTCGCCCGCAGGTCTACAAGTTCGGCTATGCGGCATCGCCCACGATACATCAGCAGACACTCATTGTGACCGGGAACTGCGATACGTCGTCCTGGATGAAGGCACTGGACACCGAAACCGGGAAGATCATGTGGGAGCAGGAAATGCCGCGCGGTCTGTTGTGGTCGTCGCCGATCGTGGCCAGTGTCGCCGGTCGCAGCCAGCTCCTGCTGAGCGGCTTTGAGAAAATGTCGGCCTTTGACCCGGATTCGGGAGGTCCCCTGTGGAGTACACCGTGCCTGACTCAGGCCACCTGCGGCACGGCCGTCTGGGAAGGGGATATCGTGTTTGCCAGCGGTGGATTCCCGAAGTCAGAAACCGTGGCTGTCCGGGCCGACGGCACAGGGACGGTGCTGTGGAAAAATGAAGTGAAGTGTTACGAGCAGTCGATGCTGGTCACCGATGGCCATCTCTATGCCTTCAGTGACACCGGAATCGCGTACTGCTGGGATGCAGCCACTGGGACGGAACGCTGGAAGTCGAGACTGAAGGGACCTGTCTCAGCGTCCCCGATCCTCGTGGGCGATCTGATCTTTGCCTCGAATGAGTCGGGAACGACCTTCGTATTTCGGGCCGATCCCGGGAGCTATCAGCAGGTTGCCCGCAACCAGCTGGGGGACGAGTCGTTTGCCACACCGTCCGTCGCAGACAACCGGATGTACCTTCGTGTGGCGAGCAGTGCCGGGGGCCGGAGACAGGAGTCTCTGGTCTGCATCGGTGAGAAGTGAAGTGACAGGCGCAGCCGGATTGCATGGTCGGCCTGGTGCGGACATTGTCATCATCGGCGGTGGTGTCATTGGTCTGGCAACCGCACTGATGCTGGCGGATCAGGGTACTGCGGTGGTTGTCCTGGAGCGACAGCTCACGGGGCGCGAGGCTTCGTGGGCCGGGGCGGGCATGCTGCCACCGGGCAACCTGGGCGGCGCAGCCACGCCGGAGGCCAGACTTCGCAGCTACAGCCATTCGCTGTGGCCGGCGCTGGCCGCGCGTCTGCGTGATCAGACATGAATTGACACAGGATATCGCGTCTGTGGTGCCATGCACCTGCTGTCTCACTCCGAGGACGACCCGGAGTGTTCAGAAATTTCCGCCTGGCGACGTGAGGGAATCCGTTGTGAACTGGCGGATCGGAGGGAGATGGAGCGACACGCTCCATCCCTGCACCCCTTGTTCCAGCGGGCATATTTCCTGCCTGACTTTGCCCAGATTCGTAATCCACGCTGTCTGAGTGCCCTGACTGCGGCCTGCCGCATGCAGGGTGTCGAGATTCTGGAAAACGTCTCCGGGCTGCAGCTGGTCCGGCAGGCGGACAGAATCACGGAAGTCAGCTGGCAGGGAAACCGGCTGAGTGCTGACCGAGTCTGTGTCACGGCCGGGGCCTGGTCAGCTGAACTGCTGGAAACCGTCGGACTGCGGATCCCGCTCCGCCCGATTCGCGGGCAGATCGTTCAGCTGCAGATGTCCCCCCTTCCCTTTCGTTGTGTGATGCTGCTGGGAGATCGCTATCTGGTGCCGCGGCCCGACGGACTGGTCCTGGCCGGGTCGACAGAAGAAGACGTGGGTTTTGACCGGAGGAACACATCTGCCGGAGTGATGGACTTAATCAGCATGGCAATGAGTATCGTTCCGGAACTCAGGAGTTCTCACGTGCTGCAGACATGGGCTGGTCTGCGTCCGGGCACGCCGGACGGACTGCCGTTTCTGGGGCGAGTTCCTGAGATCTCGAATTTATTCGTCGGAGCCGGCCATTTTCGATCGGGGCTGCAGATGTCCGCGGGAACCGGCCGCATTCTGGCCGATCTGCTGCGAGATCGGCGCCCGGAGGTCTCTCTGGAGGGACTGGGCTGCGATCGGTTTGCGGGACTGTCATCACCCCTGCCCTGAAACGAGGTGTTTCTCGTGCGAGCCGTGATTCAGCGTGTCAGTCGAGCGGCGGTCCGCGTGAATGAGCGGACTGTGGGATCGATTGGCGCAGGATTCCTCGTGCTCCTCGGCGTGGCACGGGATGATCAGCAGGCTGACGCGGTCGCCATGGCCGCGAAGATTGCGGGACTGCGAGTCTTTGAGGACGACGACGGGCGCATGAATCGATCGCTCGCCGATGTCGGTGGCGCAGTGCTCGTCGTGAGTCAGTTCACGCTTCTGGGTGATTGTCGCAAGGGCCGACGTCCCAGTTTCGTGGATGCTGCAGAACCGGAGCAGGCTGAGTCGCTGTATCGCAGCGTCGTGGCGGAACTGCGAGGCTGCGGTCTGGTCGTGGAGACCGGCGTGTTCCGAACCCACATGCAGGTGGATCTGCAGAATGACGGTCCGGTCACGCTGCTGATCGATACTCGGAAGGGGTTCTAGATCCCCTGCCGGGGCTGCCTCTTCTTCTCCTCCATCGCCGTCAGAGAGGGGATCGCATTCTGCTCGATGCAGGATCCATGGCATGTCTGCGGCGCGAGCGATCAGGACTCCCCCGGTCGCAGCGAATCAGACAGACGGTGTCGAACCTCGCTCGGCTGATTCAGCGAATGGAACCCGGGGCGGAGTGATCAAGTATGAGTACAAGTACGAGTACGAGCACTGCGGTGCTGAGTACGAGTACGAGGCGGCTCGGATCGCGGAATCCTGACGAGAACGGCACTGCCGCCTGCTTCCGCGAGCACAGCGGAAGGGGACTCAAAGTGGCGCTGTCGATTCAGCCAGTCAGCAGCCCTGCACCGGGCAGCAGCCTGCTCCTGGCGGCGGTCTGGCCGCGGCCGGTGACAACCCGCTGAACCGATCTTTCCCTGAATCGTGCTGTCCCCCTATACTGCGGCGGGCATTTCGGAAGATCGAGTGGCAGGACTGCGGTGGTGCGGCCAGATGACGGCGTCACAGGTGTTTGACATAGTAGTGCTGGGGATCGTCGCGCTGTTTGCCTGGAAAGGCGCTTCGCGGGGACTGATCTCGCAGGCGGCGTGGGTCGTGGCGCTGATCCTGTGCTTCAAGTTCGCCGGCGAGCTGGCCCCGGCCGTGGAGCCGGCTATTGCGGTGGACCAGCCGCTGCGCAAGTGGATCGCCATGGCGATCGTCGATCTGGGACTGTGCCTGGTTTCGTTCGTGGCGGCCGGAATCCTGAACAGCTGGGTCCAAAAGAGTGGTCTGAAGGATTTCGACAAGCATCTGGGCGCACTGCTGGGGTTCATCAAGGGTGTCGTGATCTGCATGACCGTGATGTTTTTCGGGCTGACGCTGTCTGAGTCATCCCGATCAACTGTCTCCGCATCCCGCTCGGCGTATGTCGCCGCGTTCATCATCTATCACATTGATCCGCTGATTCCGCTGGTACCCGCTGGTGCGGCCGATACGGTACGAACAGTGCTGGAGACTTTTCACAGAAATCTTCCGCAGCACGATGAGCTGTCAGGCGGATCGACGTCGGATCGGGACGTCTTCCTGGATGAACGGAATGAAACGCCGCCGGAAAGCCCGGATGCGTCGGGTGGTGCCAGTGGTTTCTCATTTGGAGATCTGTTCGGCAGCGGGACGAGTGAGAGCGGCAGTTCTCGCGACTCCGCCACAGCCCGAGGTGGCGATGTTTCACTGCAGGACCTGCTGCGGCGAATTCCGACGGAGATTCGACAGGATCTGACGGCGAAGACCATGGACACTCTGCGAAACAGCAGCGCGGAACAGAAGCAGCGGCTTCTGGAAGAACTGAGCCGTTCCGTGCCAGCCGACTCCGGCAGCGTTCTGGATGATTTTGTCCGCGCATTCCGCGGGCAGGGGGAGGGGAGTTCCGGGGGGCCGCAGACCGCGCGTCTCAGCCGTGCCAACGCCACGATTCTGGACCAGATCTCCGGGATCTACGGAGACCGGGAGAAGATCCGGGAAAAGACGACTCAGTACCTCGCGGGGGTTCCGGAGGACATTCAGCGACGGGTGCTGGAGGACTGGCATGCGGACGTGATGCTGCTGCGAGACGACCCGGACCCGCAGACGAACGT
>SYLK01000245.1 GCA_005809115.1 Planctomyces sp.
CATCCCGTTCCGCATCGTGGAAACGCTGCTGGAGAAACTGCGTGCTCGCCGGCTGCTGGCCCACTGTGGCAGCGCCAGTCTGAACGACTATGTCTACGGCCTGACCGACGAGGGCAGAAAACGGGCTCAGGTATATCACAATGAATGCGCCTACGTCGGCCCGGCCCCCGTGCCGCTGATGGACTATGTGATTTCGGTGGAAGCTCAGGCCATCGGCGATGAGCCCATTCGCCGCTCTGATCTGCAGGATGCATTCTACAGCGTATCCATCTCCACGGACCTGCTGGATATGCTGGGACCGGCGGTCAACAGTGGCAGCGGGCTGTTTCTGTACGGTGCTCCCGGGAACGGAAAATCAACGCTGGCGCGCTGCATCACCAGCTGTTTTGGTCAGGAAATCTGGATCCCGCATGCGATCATGGACGGCCGTGAAATCATCACACTGTTCGACCCGTCGTATCATATCCTGGTCGATCAGGCCGAGAACGCTCCGGGGTACGACCGCCGCTGGGTTCGCGTGAGGCGCCCCACCGTGGTGGTGGGCGGCGAACTCACGATGGACAATCTCGAGATCCGGCATGACCCCGTCTCAAACATCAGTGAAGCTCCGCTGCAGATGAAGAGTAACGGAGGCTGTCTGCTGATCGACGACTTTGGACGGCAGCGGATTTCTCCCACAGACCTGCTGAACCGCTGGATCATTCCACTCGAAAACCGGCACGATTTCCTGACCCTGTCCAGCGGAAAGAAGATTCAGGTTCCGTTCGAGCAGCTGATCATTTTCTCCACCAATCTCGACCCGTCAGACCTCGTGGACGAAGCGTTTCTGCGAAGAATTCCTTACCGCATTGAGGTGGGGGATCCCGATGCGGCAGAGTTCCATCGCCTGTTTCAGATCTCCGCGGACAAGCTGGGATGTGTCTACGATCAGGATACGGTCGAGTATTGCCTGGAGCATTACTATCGCGCAGAAAGTCGGCCCCTGCGAAGGTGCCACGCCCGCGATCTGCTCCTGCAGATTCGTCACCACTGCACTTATCATGACCTGCCGTTCGAGATGCGGCGTGACTACCTTGACGCTGTGGCCGGCTGTTTCTTCACCCGAGTTCGCACCAGAAGTCTGGCACCCGGGGGCGGCCTGTCAGTCCCCGATCGTCGCTGACGGAATCCGGAATCATGAGTCATTCAGAGGTTTGCAACACTGCCGTCGTTCGTCCGGTCGCTGCCACGGATTCGGTCCGGACTGAGCCAGGGAGCCGAGTGTGCGATTATGAACTGCAGGAGAAGATCGGTGTCGGCGGCTATGGTGAAGTCTGGAGGGCCGTTGGTCCGGGCGGGTTCCTGAAAGCGGTCAAGATCCTGTATGGCGTCGCCACCGGACCTCAGGCAGAAACGGAACTCAAGTCGCTGAAACTGATGCGCGATCTGCGTCATCCGTTCCTGCTGAATGTCGAACGGATCGAGCTGGTTGATGATCGCCTGATCGTGGTGACGGAACTGGCCGACCACAGCCTGGAACAGCGGTTTCAGGAAGTCGTGCGGGGCGGCGGTCGGGGAATTCCGCGGGACGAGCTGCTGGGATATCTGCGAGACGCCGCCGACGCGCTGGATTTCATGTCGGAACATCACGGGCTGCAGCATCTGGACATCAAACCCGAGAATCTGCTGATTCAGGGAAGACACACAAAAGTCGGCGATTTTGGTCTGACGAAGAGCGTCGGGACCACGCGCCTGTCGCTGGTCAGCGGATTCACTCCGCTCTACGCTCCACCCGAACTCTTTGACGGACGGGCTTCGCGCAACAGCGACCAGTACAGCCTCGCCATCGTCTTTCAGACGATGCTCACGGGCGTGCCGCCCTTCAATGGACGCACCGCAGCCCAGCTGACTTCGCAGCATCTCCGCAGCGCGCCAGACCTCTCACCCCTCGCACCCGGGGACCGCGCCGTGGTGGCACGCGCCATGTCGAAGAATCCGCAGACCCGCTTCGACGGCTGCCGACAATTCATCGATGAATTGTCCCGCCGACGGCAGGCCGGAAACACGCCCCATCACCAGCGCAGTGTCGCGGTGGACCGCGGTGGCTCGGGACTCACACAGATGGTGATTCCCGGCAAGAGTGGACAGACGGATGAGAGCCCGATTCGTCCCGCCATTCCCCTGTCACCGCTGACCGGTCCGCAGACCGCAGCCTTTCGGCCCACGCTGTTCATCGCCGTGGGCGGCCTGGGTGCCAGAATCGTCCGGGAACTCAGCCGCGGCCTGACCGAACAATTTGGCGATGGCAACCTGCCCGCCGCCGCGTTTCTGTGCGTCGACACGGAAAAATCGGCGTTGACCGAGCTGCGCTCTTCCGTGCCAGATGCTCCCGTTCGCATCGAGACCATCGCCATCCCCCTCCGCACCGCGGTCGACTATCGCAAGCAGTCGGCCCAGCATCTGAGCTGGCTGAGTCGACGGTGGCTGTTCAACATCCCGAAGTCAGGCAATGTTGAAGGCATGCGCCCTCTCGGCAGACTCGCCTTCATCGATCATCAGGCACGACTGCGGGACACCGTAACATCCCTGGTGGCTGGCATTTCCGCAGAAACGGCCGTGGCGGAGACAGCGGCCCGGACCGGACTGCCGTTCCGAACCGGCGGAATCGATATCTGTCTCATCGGAGCCACCTCCGGCGGATGCGGCAGTGGCTGCCTCATGGATATGGGCTTCATGGCCAAACGCATCCTCCACCGCAACGGCCTGCCGAATTCCACCGTCACGGCCATGCTGCTCCATGCGACCAGCGTCGGCCGGCAGCACTCAGATGCCCAGGACGCCAACTCCGTCAGCTTCCTGAAGGAACTCAGCTATTTCAGTCTGCCGGGAACCGGCTTGTCGTCCGATGAACGCACCCTGCCGACCGGCAGCAGCCCCGGCCCCTTCGACTCCACGTTTTTCATCCATCTCGGCGATGACCTCACGAACGCCGACTTCGACGATCAGATCGCCTCCGTCTGCCGATACCTCAGAAGCTGGTCATTCGCCCCGGAACGCGCTGAACTCGAAAGCTGGAGGACTGCCGAGCGCGCGGAGCAGGGACACCAGTCCGAACTCACGCTCAGAACCTTTGGTCTGGCGGCACTCGATGGATCTGTCTGTCAGCTGGCCGGCTCGGAATCCGAATCACTGGCGCTGGCGCTGGTGCATCTCTGGCTCGAACAGGACTCTGCCGCCGGATCAGGTCACAATGATGGAGCCGCACGAAAGGCACTGGCCCACGATGTCGAATTCGCGCAGGAAGTCCAGAGTCTCCTGGAATCCGTTGCTCTCACGGGTCAGCAGATCCAGGAATTCATTCCCCTGCTGCTGCGCGGCGAGAC
>SYLK01000246.1 GCA_005809115.1 Planctomyces sp.
AAGTCGAACTGGGCGTCGGTGAAGTCGGCAGCGTGGTGATCCACCGGGTGCAGCTGGCCGAGGGATTTGTGCATCAGCTTGATCGACTGTTCGGGGCGAAGCGAGACCTGTTTGTTGGTGTCGATGCCTCGCGAGTCTGGCTGGCTTCAGGTCCGGGGGCTCTGGATGCCATGAAATCCATGATTTCGACGCTGGGTGAACCCCGGCAGTCCACGACCACGCTCCGCATTGATGCGAATCTGCTGCCGTGGGTCCGGCGACTGGATGATATCGCCAAAACGGCACCGGAGGGCAAAACAGCGGAAGACAAGAAACTCCAGCGCGACTGGGCTCGAATGCGCAGCCGAGCGATCAGCGCCATGGAATCCGGGGATCTGGTAACTCTGGATGTTCGCGTCGAGGAGGGTGTTGTTCAGGGAGAAATGGCGTTCGGTACCGGGATCCTGCGATTCGCCGGCAAGATGATGGCGGCCATGTCCAAGGAAAATCTCGAGTAATGTCCGCCAGCGAATCACCGGACCCGGCGGATCACTCAGCCGGCTGCGGGGACCTTGAGCTGGCCTATCGGCAGGCACTGCAGGCGCTTGACGAGGCCGAGCGGCAGGTCAGTTCGGCCATGGTGGATTTTGTCGAGGATCAGCGCGGGGCGGGCGACGACGACCGGGGCATTACCGGACTTTCCGTCGGGGAACAACTGGCCGAGAATCTGAGCCTGACCTCCGGGACTGCGGAAAAACCGGAGGCGGAGGTGCTGGTCGAAGGATTCCGCCGGGTGACTCCGCAACAGGTGATCGAAGCAGCCGTGTTCGTGGGAGGAGATGTTGCACTCACCGCCCGCCGGCTGGCATCGCTGATCGGACAGAATGTCGACGCACGGGTGGCGGTGTCGCATGTCGATACACTGAATCAGATTTACGCGAGGGAGAATCGGCCGTATGAGATCCGGCTTCACGAAGGCGGCTACCGCCTGGAACTCCGCGAGCAGTTCCGTGAGATTTCTCTGCGCATGTTCGGGCTGAGTCCCCGGGAAACCCGTCTGTCGCCCGATCTGCTGGAGGTTCTGGCCCTGGTGGCCTATAACCAGCCTGTGACGCGCGAGGATGTGACGCAGATTGACCGTCCCAGCCCGATGTCGCTGCTGCGACAGCTGATTCGTCTGCAGCTCGTTGCAGTGGAGCGCACCGGCAGTGGTAGGGCAGACGTTGCCTATGTGACCACGGTGCGATTTCTGAAATTATTCGGCCTGCGAACACTGGCTGATCTGCCGACGGCTGATATTTTCTCCTTCAGGTGACCGCCCGTCGGCCTGTTGCCCGTTCACTCCGCCGTCAGGAACCGCGTCGATTTTCACCGTGCAGCGATCAACCTCGTGTGCCTGCGTCCTGGCAACGGCGGCGTTCTGTCTGGCAGCGCTGCGGATCGACCATGGCCTGGTGAATTCCGGCATGGCTCCCGGGCCGGGGCTGACGCTGGACGAATCATTCAATCTCGAACAGGGCGTCTACCTTGTGGAATCCCTGCGAAAACACGGTCCGCTGATATTCACTCCGGCAGCGGTCAGGGAGGTGTTCGGTTCGCCGCGATATCTTCCGGATCATCCGCCGCTGGGCCGTCTGCTGCTGGGTTTCGCGCACGAGTGGACTGGCTGGATGATTCCCGGGGCGGAATCGTCGCCGTTTCACGTGCCGGCCGCCCGGCTGGGAGCGTGCCTCGCCCTCGCAGCGCTCGTGTATGGCATGTCTGAGTGGGCCGGCCGCGCATGGGGACTGCCCACGGCGGCAGCGTCGGCCGTATTTCTGCTGCTGATGCCGCAGTTCGTGGGACATGCGCGCCTGGCGACCCTGGAGACTGCGACGTGCCTGGCATGGTTCGCTGCACTCCTGCCGTTTCTGGTGTGGTGGACCGGCGACGAACCGCCGGGAACAGCCCGGGCGTGTTTCAGCGGCGTACCATTCGGGCTTCTGATGCTGACCAAGATGCAGGGAGTCCTTCTGCCGCCGCTCATTGTTGTGTGGGCACTGTGGCGCTTTCGCAGACGCGCGATTCGGCCCCTGATGGTCTGGTGTCTGGCTGGCGGCTGCGTCTTCTTCGCCGCCTGGCCGTGGCTCTGGCTGGACCCGCTGACGCACACCCTGCAGTATCTGGGGCGAGCCTCCCGCCGCCCGGAACTATACGTGTGGTATTTAGGAGAACGCTTCGCCGACAGACAGGTCCCGTGGCATTTTCCGTTCGTGATGACGCTGATCACTGTTCCGGCGTATGTGTTGACGGGCATCGTGTCGCGCTTGTCTGCCGGGGTCCTGGACCGGACAGAACAACTGCTGCTGGCCTCGGCACTGTGGCCACTGCTGGTGTTTGCCCTGCCGGGTACACCGGTCTATGACGGCACCCGCCTGTTTCTGTGCATCATGCCCGCGCTGGCGATTCTGGCCGCGCGCGGTTTCTGTCTGGGCGTGTTCCGCCTGCTGGCAGCTCGCCGCAATCCAGCCGGTGCACCGTGCAGCCGCTGGATTCCCGTGGCCGTGCTGCTGACACTCGCCGTGCTCGCTCGCGCCGCCACCTCCGGAGCTGTGCTGAACCCCTGCGCCATCAGCGAATACGGCGACATCATCGGTGGAGCACGCGGCGCCGCCCGGCTGGGCATGGAAGCCAGCTACTGGGGCGAAGGTCTGAATGGCGAATTCTGGGCACTGGTCCCGGAGAACTCGACCGTCATGGTTGCGCCCGTGTCACATCAGTTTCAGCTGCGAGACATTGAGGCTCTGGTGCCCGTCGTGCAGAAGCGTCGAATCCGGCTGGTCCCGTTCCTCTATAATTCCGCAGAACAGCGCGGTCTGCTGCTGCTGCTGCATCGCCTGGCCGACCTGAGGCCCGTGCTGCGGGAGATTCCGCCGGGGGCCGACCTGCGGATTGAAGTTCGCCACGACGGCGTCGTGCTGGCACGACTGATTGACACCACACACGCCACCTGGACGGTCACTCCTGAAGAATCCCGGCCATGACAACCAGCGCTGTCAGCGATCCTCTCCCGGTTTCCTGACCAACGATTCCGGACCATCGGCCGCGGGTTCTGTGATCGCCCGAACCGGCTCGGTGATCACCCGAAACAGACAGACTCCCAGTGGCGGCACAATGATTGTGATGCTGTCCGCGAATCCGTGGGACGACACCTGCCGGGAATAGACGCCGCCTTTGTTTCCTGAACCCGATCCGCCATACCACTGCGAGTCGCTGTTGAAAATTTCGCGATAGTATCCCGGTGCCGGTACGCCGATTCGGTAGGTCTCCCGCGGTGCCGGCGTCAGATTGCAGACCACCAGCACGGTTTCCCGGTTGTCGCACGTCCGTCGCAGAAAGGCGGCCACACAGCTCGCCGTGTCGTCGCCGATGATCCAGCGGAAGCTGGCCGGATCACTGTCACCGTCGTGCAGCGCGGGCTCCCTCACGTAGATGCGATTCAGATCGCACAGCATCCGGCGAATGCCTTCGTGCGCGTCGAAGGTCCGCAGCAGCCATTCGACAGAGGCATCGTGATTCCATTCGTTCCACTGACCAATTTCCGTTCCCATGAAATGCAGCTTGCGACCTGGTGTGGCATACTGCATCGACAACAGCAGTCGCAGATTGGCAAACTTCTGCCACGTGTCTCCGGCCATCTGGGACAACAGTGACTTTTTCCCATGAACGACTTCGTCGTGCGACAGTGG
>SYLK01000247.1 GCA_005809115.1 Planctomyces sp.
CTGTTGTCAACGACTTCGTACACCAGATGATGCAGACCGCCCAGCCCCGTGTCGCCAATATACATGGCCGGCCGGGCACGGATCCCCTCCACACCCTTCAGGTGACGAATGTCAGAACCATCGTAGCGATTCGTCGGATTACTTTCAGACACAGTCAGGACCCTTCAAACAGTTGCTGCCGGACAGCCGAAGCCAGTGAACAGCGTATGTGTCACCGTGGCTCAGCGACTCCGGACATAGCGGATCGATCGAATCTCAGAGCGAGGCAGCCGCCTGCGGACCTGCTCCAGAATTTCCTGATGCAGGAAACTCCTCAGACGTTCCAGCACGGCACTGTTGGTCACCAGGATCTCCAGCACCCCGGCCCGCAGTCGACCCGGACGGCTGTGCCGGCTGACTTCAATGCCCACGATTTCCTGCCACGCGAGATCGAGCTGGTTCGACGAAGAACGCTCCGCCAGACCCCGCCGCCGCATCAGGCCAGCCAGCACCTCACCCAGCATTCGCGGCTGATCCGTCTTGTCACCGTCTGCCACCGAGTCCATTCTCCCGTTCCCGCAATGCTGCTCCCAGGCGACTACCGATCCTTCGACAGCGGCATCACGACGTAGGTGTAAGAATCCTCGACGCGAAACACCGCCGCCGTATCCGCATCGGTCAGCTGCAGATCCACCAGCGTCTCCGGTGTCAGGACGCGCAGAAACTCAGACACGAATCTGGGATCAAACGTAATGCGGATGTCTTCGTGGTCAAACTCAATCGGCAGCTCAATTTTCGATTCCCCGATATCACTGGCCTTGCTGCTGAGCGTCAGCAGCGAACTGCTGAACTGAAACTCCACACCCCGACTCTCTTCGTCCGTCACAATCTGAGACTGCCGCACGGCAGACAGGAACGGCGCGACCGGCAGCGGAACATTGACACTGCCATTGCGGGGAATCACGTCGCGATATCGCGGAAAACGACCCTCAACCAGGCGACTGTACACCGTGCACGGACCGGAACGCATCAGGACGTCGTTCTCACGCACAGCCACATCCACAAACTCGGCAGACGGATCAATCGAGCGTTCCAGCAGCGACATCGCCTTCGTCGGAACCACCGTCGCCTTCGCCGGCGTTGCCGGACTGCCATGCGTCTCACATGCCGCCGTCGCCACCGCCAGCCGACGACTGTCCGTGGCCGCCAGCGTCACCACACCTTCATGGAATTCCAGCAATAACCCGCCCAGAGCGTATCGCGTGCTTTCACTGTCCGTCGCAAATGATGTCCGACGAATCATCTGACGAAATACCGGCGCCGGAACCCGAAAAAAATCCGCCTCCCGAAATTCCGGTACCGGCGGAAACTCACACGGATCCTCTGACGACAACCGAAACGTTGACGACAATGCCTTCAGTGTGACCATTCGTTCATTGACGTCGATCTCCAGTTGCGCGTCCTGCAGTTCGCGCATGATCGAAGACACGCGCTGCGTCGGCAGCAGCACACCGCCGGTGGAATTCGTGGTGACACCATCAACCCGAAAGCGAATGGCCGTCTCGAGATCCGTCCCGACCAGTTCAACGCCCTGATTTCCGACAGTCAGAAACACGTTCCGCAGCACATCTTTCGGTGTGCGGGACGGCACAGCTGCCGCGGCGACGGCGAATGCGTTGGAAAAGAGTGCACGGTCACAAAGAAGTTGCATGGGCTGCCATACCGGTCTGGTGTGATTGAAACTGCGTTCCTGAGGCGCCGGAAATTCAGGCGGCGTCGGCCGAGTATGGTAGCGATGTTTCAGTCAGGTTGGTACTGAACGCGGTGCAGACCTCCTGCGCTTCGGGGGACCGGGACAGCCTGCCGGCGGGATTTCCTGCCGTCCGGCAGCAACGAAACTTGCCCTGCTGCACGCGAATCAGATGCGGATCAGTCCATCAGAAGGTGTTTGCAGCGAGTCCCCGCAGTTCGTCCAGCACATCGTCCAGATCCGGCACGCGCACTCCGGCGATGCGGGCGCCGCGGTCGCATTCCCCCAGCAGCAGCAGGGTCTCGTAGTCGGGGGACGCCTTCAGTCTCTGATGCAGTCGGTATCCGATCGTGCGATCCCGGATCTGATGGACATCCATATGGTGCCGGATCAGCCACTGCGTTCGTTCCGTGATCGAATCACCCAGAGCTTCCAGTCCGGAGGTGATGTGGTCGCGGTCGTCGATTCCCTTGCCGATATCGTGCAGCAGTGCCGCCAGGAGGAATTCTTCGTCGTACGGCAGCTCGTCGGCCGCCAGGACATAGCACTGCAGCAGATGATACAGCACATCACCTTCCGGATGATGCTGACGTCCCTGCATGACGGCGGACAGAGGAATCAGCAGTGAGCGGTAGACCTGAAATCGATCGAGTTCGGACTCAGCCTCCTGAAGCGCGTGCTCCACGTCAAGGTCCGGGTACTCGCGTCTGAGGAAGATCTCGTACTCCGGCAGCGTGGCGCGTTCAATCGCGCGACCGGTGATCGAGCTGCGAAACACAAAGCTGGCCTTGTCCGGAGGGTACATTGTCAGCTCGATGGGAAACCGGTCCCGCACATGAAAGTGGACAAAAATGGACTCGGTACCCTGTTTGCGGACGCGTTTGCGTTCGACAACGTAATCGAGTCCTTCGGCATCGAGACAAGCAGCGACGGATTCCGCAGTGGCCGAAAATACGTGGATGTCGATGTCAGAACCCTGACGCACATGACCGGTAAAAGTGCTGCCGATGATTTTCGGACGAAAGCTGGACAGGAGACGCATCATGCGGAGCGCTTCGATCCGCATTTCCCGGAGTCGGTCGAATCGGGATTCGCCTTCGAACAGATTCGCCAGGCGGAGGATTTCATCCCGAATTTCGGCATTTCCGGGAAGTTCGGATGGCTTGACCCATCCCTGGCAAAGGCGGCGGGCGGCCTTCAGTTTGGCCCGATAGTACTCAGTCTCCCTGCGGGAATACATCAGACGTGCCGATTCCGCGATGATCGCGCGTCGCAATTTCGCGTCTGTCATTGGGCTGGTGTGCTGGCGCTGGACGGTCACTGTCAGCGGGAGGTCATCTCGGATTCGCTCTGAACCGGATTCTCCACGGCTTTCAGTATCCGCGGACTCCAACTCGGCCGGCACGCGGAGTCCATGGACATCATCGTGCAGCAGCCGCCACATGTCAATCCGGAATCCCGGGCCGACACGGCACAGCTTTCAGCTCAGAACCTCCCGCAACTGCTGCAGGTATCGCGGAACTGCGTCGAATGGCGATTCCGTTTCTTCATACTCCAGCGCCACGTAGCCGCGATACCCCGCCTTTTTGAGGATTTCCGCGATGCGCCGAAAATCAGCCGGCTGCCTGACGCCGCCGGGGAAGACAGAGACCTTGATCTGAGCGTTCACCGCATACGGTGCGATTCGTTCCAGATCGCGCCACGGATCGGCTGTCTGGAAATTGCCGCTGTCGAAATTCACCCCAAACCAGGGCGAGGGATCAACGGCGCCAATGATCTTCAGCATCTGATCGGCTGTCCCCGTAATGCCGCCATGATTCTCCAGTGCCAGAAATACCCCCTTCTGCGCCGCGTATATCAGGCACTCATTGATTCCCGCTGTGCAGCGTTCCACCGCAGCCGCTTCCGAATCTCCGTCCGGCACCCGGCCGGCGAAAATGCGAATTGCCGGCGCTCCCATGAC
>SYLK01000248.1 GCA_005809115.1 Planctomyces sp.
GCGGCCGAAGTTTTCATGAGTTTGTTCAACTGATTTTTCGGCCGGTCCTTCGTTACGTTCAGGGGGAAGAGTCTTCGGGAGGATCCGCGAGATGCAATTCGTCAACCAGTGCAGCGGCGTACGCCATCTGTTGTGTGGAGCCTGTCTGGCTGCCGCTTCCATCGGGATCGTGAATCTGGTGAGTGGCGAATCGCAACCGGATGTGAAGAACCCGATTGGTGACAGATTCTGGCCGACTGAGTTCGGAGCGGAAGATCAGCGAGGCGCCGCGAACCGCATATCTCCTCAGAAGACACTGGAAGCGGCGGGGCTGATCACCACGGGGCGAGTGTTTCAGCTGGGGCGGCTGTACGAGCAGGGGATGCCGATTCCCGGGAAGCGGCATTTCAGTCTGACGAGTCCCGGCTTGCCGACCGGTGTGCCCAGCGGTTCCAACCAGATGGTGTCCAACGATGAACTCGTGAGCGGCGAGATCGGACAGGTTGGAACTCAGTTTGACGGTCTGGGCCATGTCGGGGTGCGACAGAACGGTGAAGACATTTTTTACAACGGAAATAAGCTGTCGGATTTTGGCGATCCGTACGGCCTGAAGAAACTGGGCGTGGAAAACGTCGGCGTCTTCTTTACCCGCGGCATCCTCCTTGATGTGTGTGCCCTGCGTGGCAACGACCGGCTGCCGAGAGGGTACGTGATTACGCCGGACGAGCTGGAGTCCTGCCTGGCAAAAGCCGGGCTCAGGATTACACCCGGGGACGTCGTTCTGATTCGCACGGGGCACGGCAAGCTGTGGATGAAGGAAAACTCGGGATATGCGGACGGAGAACCCGGACTGGGACTTGCCGCGGCGAAGTTTCTGACGGACCAGAAAGTGGCTCTGATTGGGGCTGACACGTGGGCGATTGAGGCTGTTCCTCACGAGCATCGCGAACACTCATTCCCGGTGCATCAGTGGAATCTCACGAAACACGGCGTGTACCATCTGGAAAATCTTGACCTTGAGGAACTCGCCGCAGCTCGAGTCAGCGAGTTCTGCTTCGTGTTCAGCCCGCTGCGTCTGAAAGGCGCCACCGGTTCACCCGGCAATCCGATTGCGGTGCGCTGAGACCCCGAGACCAGCGATCTGAGCGAGCAGATCTGTGCGGTGCGCGTGTCAGGGTCCTTTGATTCAGTCAGGTTGAGCATGAGTCGCCGGTATTCCGCTGAAGCCGTCACGGCCGCTGGCATTGCATTGTTCCAGGCGGCAGGGGCCAGACCTGAGGACGCTCAGTCGACTGTCGCGGCGCTCGTCACCAGCAGCCTGATGGGACATGATTCGCACGGCGTGATGCGGATCCCGGAATACCTGGGCCTGGTGGCACGCGGGCTGATCCGACTCCGATCAGAGATTTCCGTGGAGCGTACTGGTCCCGCGACGGCGATTGTTGACTGCGGCCACGGATTTGGTGCGACCGGTGCGGCGCGTGCCGTGCAGGAGGGCCTGCAGATTGCCCGCGAACAGCGGACCGCAACGGTGATTACCCGCCGCTGCCATCATGTCGGGCGTCTTGGCGCATGGGTCGAGCTGGCGGCAGCTCAGGGGATGATCGCCCTCATGACTTGCAATTCTCCCGTGTATGGACACTTTGTCCTGCCGTGGGGAGGCCGCGACGCGCGGCTGGCGACGAACCCCATTGCCTACGCGGTCCCAACCAGCGGGGACCCGGTTGTGGCGGATTTCGCAACTTCGGTCGCCCCGGAAGGAAAACTTCGATTTTACCTCAACGAAGGCAAACCAGTTCCGGCTGGCTGGATTCTCGACAGCGACGGAAATCCTGCCACTGATCCTCGCGGATTTTACGGTCCACCGCGGGGAGGGATTCTGCCGCTGGGCGGGAGTGCCGGTCATAAGGGGTTTGCGCTGAGCCTGCTGGTCGAGATTCTGGGCAGTGCACTCGCCGGACTGGGGCCTCAGGATCCGGATTTCCTTGGAAACGGCAACTGCCTCGTGCTGATTGACCCGTCGGCATTCTGCCCGCCGGACAAGTTTCGCCGTCTGATGGATGAAACTGTCGCCTATATGAAGTCGTCTCGACCGGTACCGGGCGTGGCCGAAGTGCTGGTTCCCGGCGAACTGGAATTTCGCACGCTGAGGATCCGCCGCACTGAAGGGGTACCGATTGATGAACCCACGCTGCTGTCCCTGCATGAGTACGGTCGGGGATTCGGACTCGACCTGCGTCAGTGGCTCAATTGAAGGAAACGTGCGCCATGAGTATTCACAGGGGTTTACGGATCGGCATGTTTGTGATGCCGATTCACGGTGCGCAGAAGCCATGGGCGCAGTGCATTGATGAAGATCTTGAGCTGGCGGTACAGTGCGAGCGGCTCGGCTTTCACGATTTCTGGGTCGGTGAACACCATTCATCGAGCAGAGAGAACATCGTGATGCCGGAGATGTTTCTGGCCAGAGTCCTGGGGAGCACGCAGAGCATGCGCATCGGGCCGGCTCCCGTCTGTCTGCAGTACCATCACCCGATGCATGTTGCCGGACGTCTCGCGTTTCTGGACCATATGTCGCACGGCCGGCTGAATGTCTGTTTTGGCCCGGGCGCAATTCCCACCGATCTCGAGGTCTTCGGGGCGCAGCCGAACGAGACCAGCGCCCGCGTGGCCGAATCTGTCGACATGATCCTGAAGGTCTGGGAAGGGCGCGTGCCGATTGATCTGAAGGGGCGATTCTGGAATGTGACGATGAAGGATCATCTTCATCCTGAGTATGGTGTCGGGCACCTGCACCGGCCGCTGCAGCAGCCGCATCCCCCGATTTCCGTGCCCACCATCAGTCGCAGTTCACCAGGACTGGTCCAGGCTGCCGCGCGCGGGTTTCGGATGATCAGTCACCACATGCTTCATGCCGATGTGCTGCGGGAACAGTGGCGAACATATTGCGCGGCCGCGGCTGCGGCGGGACGAACCGCGACCCCGCAGGACTGGGCCGTGGTGCGCAACATCTTCGTGGCCGAAACGACGCAGGAAGCCAGGCAACTGGCGCGACATAACTCGCTGGGCTCCTGCATCAGGTACATTCTCGACCTGACTCGCGCAACCGCCCCCGCGGGAATCGCGATGTGGAAACGGGATGCACACCAGGCCGATGCCGACTGCGATCTGGACTACTTCCTTGACGACGTGGTCATCGCCGGAGATCCGGAGCATGTGACGCGCCAGCTGGTGGAACTGCGAAATACCGTCGGACCTTTCGGCTCGCTGGTGCTGACGGCGCACGACTGGGATGACCGAGCCCGCTGGATGCGCAGTCTCGAACTCTTTGCTCACGAAGTCGTACCTGCCCTGAATCGACTGACCGGTGAATCGCAGCAGGGCGGGCGGCAGATCAGGAACGGCATGACAATCAGTACCCCTGACAGCTGATCTGCCGCTCGCCTCAGGACCGGCCAAAAAATCAGTTGAACAAATTGTCTGGTCAGGGAAGCGCAGCGCCCCTGACCAGA
>SYLK01000249.1 GCA_005809115.1 Planctomyces sp.
AATTACCATCCGGAACACAGCCACGTGCTGCCGGCACTGATCCGCCGCTTCCACGAGGCACGGGAAAGGAAATCTCCGTCCGTTACGATCTGGGGAACGGGTACTGTCCTGCGGGAATTCCTCCACGTGGACGACCTGGCACTCGGGATTCTGCACCTGCTGAACCTTGCCGATCCACCCGATCTCGTCAACATCGGCAGCGGTCAGGAAATCAGCATCCTGCAGCTGGCCAGACTTGTGGCGGCCACCGTCGAGTACCAGGGCTGCATCGAAACGGACCCGGCCCGACCGGACGGAACGCCACGGAAACTGAGTGATATCGGCCTGATTTCCGGGACTGGCTGGAGTCCGATCATCTCTCTCGAGAACGGTCTGAAATCGACGTATCGGGCATTCCTGCAGGAATCTGCTGATGGCACTCTCCGGTGCGTCTGACGGCCGGTTCCGGAAACACATGGCGCGGCTGCCATCAGGAAAAATCGCCGCCGGCACCCCCGCCGCAGCGCTTTGTCTGAGGTATCCTATGGGAACGGTCGCCAGTTCTGAAAATTTCATGACCGCCGCAGTTGAGCCCGGACGACTGTCACGGAATTGCCTCGGCTGGTAAATTCACATGGGGCAACTGTACCTGGCTGGTTGTTCGTCGCCTGCTTTTGAAATTTCCGGGAACAAGGCAATTCATGTCAAAACGCGCCTTTCTTACAGGAATTACCGGTCAGGACGGTTCATACCTTGCAGAGTTCCTCCTTGAACAGGGATATGAAGTCCACGGAATGATTCGCCGGGCGAGTACATTCACGACCGGGCGGATCGAGCACCTGTACCGGGATCCACACAATTCCGATGCACGGCTGTTCCTCCACTATGGTGACCTGACCGACGGGCAGAGCCTCACCAACCTGATCCTCGCTCTTGAGCCGGATGAGATCTACAACCTCGGCGCTCAGAGCCATGTTCGCGTATCGTTCGATCAGCCCGCCTATACGCTGCAGGCGACGGGCGCTGGTGCGCTGAACGTGCTCGAGGCGGCCCGGCAGCTCAACAAGAAGAAAACTGCGAAAGTTTATCAGGCCTCATCCAGCGAAATGTATGGCGATGTGCTGGAGACGCCACAGACGGAAAAAACGCCCTTCCGTCCCCAGGGTCCGTACGCGTGTGCAAAGGTATATGCATATCATCAGACAGTAAATTACCGCGAGTCGTACGGGTTGTTTGCCGTCAATGGAATTCTGTTCAACCATGAAAGTCCGAGGCGTGGTGAGACGTTCGTCACCAGGAAGATTACGCGGGCGGCTGGCCGCATCAAGCTCGGGCTGCAGGACCGCCTCTATTTGGGCAATCTGGATGCGAAACGAGACTGGGGATTTGCGAAGGACTATGTCAGGGCCATGTGGCTGATGCTGCAGCACCACGAACCCGACGATTTTGTCATCGCGACCGGGCAGACCCACACTGTGCGGAGTTTTCTGGAGCTTGTATTCGCGAAGCTCCAGCTGGACCCGGAGCAGTTCGTTGCGATCGATCCTCGATATTTTCGTCCTGCCGAGGTCAACCTGCTCCTGGGAAGTGCAGAAAAGGCGCGTGACGTGCTGGGCTGGAAGGCGACAACTACGCTCAACGAACTGGTCGACCTGATGGTCGACCACGACCTGGAACTGGCCCGTCAGGAATGCCTGATCGCGAAGAGTCGGTGACCTTCTCACGAACTGGCCGTTGAGAATATCACCACCAGCCACTACCCGTCCGGGTCTTGTCCTGAGGCGCCCTGACGTTTTTGAGTTTCGAAGAGGCTTCACGGGCGTCAGAGACCGGCGTACAATTGCGCTACCGACCTCTGCGGAGACCTGTCGGCAGGTGTTGCGATACTGTGTGTGGGTACAGGTCCCTGCATGCCACATTTGCAGAGTTGTTGGGCGAGTCGACCGGATCATCACAATCGTCGATGGTGAAACGGGATTCGGCCTCTGGAAACGAGGTGGCAGCGGATTCTTTTGACTCGATCTGACGTGCGAGTTATGTGTGAGTGTCGCGAAGCAGAGTTGGAAAGGCACGCCGGAACGTCGCATTTGCATCGGATTCCGCTTAGCATTCGATGTTGCGGGCAGTCCAGCGATCCCACGGCAGCTTTGTCACTCGGCGTGCCGGTATTACGGCGGGGTTGTGACAGGTGCTGCGGCCACGATCGTGATGAATCTGCTGGCTGTGCTGCGTCTGCTGTCCGTGATGCCGCGCTCTTCGGGCTGTGGGAAGTCAGCTGTGTGTTCAGCCTGAGAATCAGCTGATTGACGAGATTTTGTGAAATCGAATGGAGTGGCATTGGCGTGGAAAACAACGTCATGTCACCCACGGGAACGGAGTGCGCGCCGGCCACGCGGCAGTGCCGTTCAGCCACCGGGAATCAATCCGATTTGCTGCCAGTTGCGATCATTACGGGAATTACCGGTCAGGACGGTTCTTATCTGGCCGAGCTGCTGCTCAGCAAGGGCTACGAAGTCCACGGCCTTGTTCGGCGCAGCAGCACCCTGGATCGACCCCGGCTCGTCAGTCTCTACGACAATGCGGCGGTGTACGAGAAACGGCTGTTTCTGCACTATGCCGACTTGTCGGACGCAACGACGATTCGTCGGATCATCATGAAGGTACGCCCGCACGAGTTCTATCACCTGGCTGGTCAGTCGCATGTGGGGCTGAGTTTCGAGATTCCTGAGAGCACGTGTGAACTGACTGCGATGGGCACACTGCGGATTCTGGAGATTCTGCGGGATATGGCGGACCCTCCAAGATTTCTTCACGCAAGTTCTCGCGAAATTTTTGGTACACCGACTGTCAGTCCTCAGGATGAAGGCACTCCGATCGTTCCGAATTCTCCCTACGGGTGCGCCAAGGCGTTCGCGACGCAGATGGTGAAGGTTTACCGCGAATCCCATGGTTTTTTTGGCTGCAATGCGATTTGCTATAACCACGAGAGCCCGCGGCGGGGTGAGAACTTTGTGACCAGAAAAGTGACTCTGGCTGCCGCGCGTATCCGTCAGGGTCTGCAGTCAGCGGTCACGCTGGGAGATCTGGATTCGGCGAGGGACTGGGGTTACGCCAGGGACTATGTCGAAGCCATGTGGCTGATGCTGCAGCATTCCGTCGCAGACGACTATGTGCTGGCCACGGGCGAATCACGGACAGTTCGTGACCTGCTCGCAATCGCGTTCGGTCATCTCGGACTGAACTGGCAGGACTATGTCAGTGTGGATGAGCGGTTTCACCGACCGGCTGATGCGTGTCATTTGCTGGGGAATGCCCGCAAGGCCCAGTTGCAGCTGGGTTGGAAGCCGTCCGTGACGTTTGAGCAGATGATTCGACTGATGGTCGACGAAGATCAGAAGCTCGTCAGTCGACAATAGCGCGGTAAGCGCCGGCCAAAAAATCAGTTGAACAAATATTCTGGTCAGGGAAGCGCAGCGCCGCCCTGACCGGAATCACGCTGGTGTGTGACAGCGGCTGGACCTGAATGTTTCGTTTTGACCGTAAAATTGCTGCATGAAATCATCGGCCAGCTGATGAACTGATCC
>SYLK01000250.1 GCA_005809115.1 Planctomyces sp.
AGCAATTTCCCGATGGGCGCTGGCCGGGGCGAACGCAGCCCTGAGGAATGCGCTCGAATCCGTCTCGATTGTCGTGACGGATCTTCCCGGAAACCTGCTGGGACTTGCATCGTCAACAGTGGTCTGGATCGACCACAACGCTGCAGGATTTGGCTGGTTCATTGACGAGACACCTGCAGACGATTCAGAATTCAGTTTGTCTCGCGGCAATCACGCTCGGAGTGCGGGTGGCGACAGTGCCGCGGCGGGCCGTGTGGATCTGCTGACCGTGGTCGGACATGAACTGGGCCACGTGATCGGCTTTGGGGACTACAATGCCGACCACCTGATGGGCGCGTGGCTGGAGCCGGGCGTCCGCCGCACGGCCGTGCTGGACGTCGATGAGTCGGTTCGAGTCCCGGCAGCCACCACCGAAGTACTGCCGCTGCAACTGGACCAGCCGACTGCACCGGACGGGCTCCAGGACATGGTGTTCATCGAAATGGACGGCTGGCTGTCGGAGACCGAGACGTTCCGCCGTCCCGGCGGCAGTTCGGCAGTGTTGACGGCGAGGGACTCGGCTGGCTCCGCAGCGTCCATTTCTCGCGTGGCTGACGGCCGCGTCGGCGCTGGCAAGCCGGCCAGTTCTCAGCCTCAGCGAAAGACCACGATCCTGAAGCAGGTCCCGGCCCACACGGGACACGGCGATGCCGAGTTGCCGTCCGGGACCGCGGAAGTGGATTTCGACCTGGAGATTCTGAGTCGACTGATGGACCGTGGAACTGGTCGGCGACGGTAGACGGCAGGACCCAGTGGGGGAATTCTCGGGAGTTGGTTCTCCCGGCTGGCTGGTTTCAACCGGTAGTGGACATTTTTCTTCAGGAAATTCTGGAATCGCCTCGACAGGGGATTCATAATGTTGAATGACGTCGCAGCACGACTCGCAGCAAGTTCCGGACACACGTGAGTGATGTGTCGGATATTTCACTATCTGATAGAAAGATACGATGATGACGCGAGATTTGCTGCGACAGACCGGTGTGTCGATTTTGACTGCGGCGGCGATTGTCATGTGGGGCTGTTCTGCGAATGCAGGCATGCTGCTGAATGACCCTGCAGGCGATACGTTTGGTTATACAGGTGATCCTAATGATCCTGGGGAACCACAGTTCGATATCGAAACCGCCAGCACAGACCTGACAACGTCTCCCGGGAATATCATATTTTCCGTGACGTTTTATACTCCCCCGGAGATTGCCCTGCCGTCCGCCCAGACTCTGAATTCCATCGATCTCCGCATCGATATTGACGTGGATCAGAACCCACTCACCGGCGGAACGTCGAATCTGGTGACTCTTGGGCAGGGCGTGCCAGCCCCCGGTCTGGGGGTTGACTTCTACTTTGAACTGTCACACGACGAACTGTTCGATCCCGGAATGGCCGCGCTGCTGGATGATACTCTGACACAAGTTGGGCCCCTGCTTGCTGTGACACTGACCCCCTCGACATTCTCGGTGACGATTCCATTGATCACGCTTGGGCTTCTCCCCGGGGAGGAAGTGAATTTCGGCGTGATCGTCGGACCGCTCGGCGGGACGTCAGCAACGGACCAGGTGACATTTGCGGCGAATGGGGTGGTTCCCGAACCGGCAAGTGTCGCGACGATGTTGATCGGAGTTGGTTTCCTGGTTGGCAGCCGCTATCCGCGTCGGCGGAAGACTCAGGCCAGGCATCGTGATTTGCATGGTGCGTGAACGAAACCCATCGACGGAGGTCACTCCGACCGCTGGCTCTCCATTCAGCTCAGAATGTCCAGCAATTCGCGAATGCGCCTCGGACTCTTTGGGGAGTGCATGATCCCATCCGGCAGAAACCTCGAGGATCGGCAAAAGAGCATGCAGGGCGAAACCCCGCGCGGTAAGGCTGGGAAGTAGCTGGCTGGAAGCCTGCCATTTCCACGCTTGCGAATCACCTCGTTGCCATACCCGACTCCGGACAACTTCAATGCCAGTCGTCCGTCGTCGCCGCCTTCCGCATCTGGCATCAGTTCGCGGACGAACCCGATCACCTGCTCCCCTGGTGCATGATGTTCAGCCATATTCACTGACACATCGAGCAGAATGCCGTGAAATCGGGACTGGCGAAATCACCGACTGACTGGCAATGGAGTTCTGCAGCCAGGAGGCTCCGACTGCGAATTCGCAGTGGTGATCCGTTGCCAAAAAGCGAAGCGGTGATTACTGATTCCGCGGCATGACGGGAATGAAACAGCAGTCTGGAAGCCTGCCCGACCGTGGGGCAGGCTTTCCGACCGCCGCGTTTCCCCTCGCCACGTTTGTTGCCCGGATCGTGGCTCAGAGGGGGTACGATGATCTGGAAATATGGCGTATAAGTCCCGTAATCCACCCTGTCAAAACATCGCCGCCTGGCTATCATCCGGGTGCCGGGCATTTTCAGGAGTCGAGACAACAGGATCGTTCGGGTGGCACGCTGCGCTTTGCACTGCCTGCGAAACTCGCGTCAAATCAGGTGTCAGTCAGCACATGTCAGAGACGATCGTCAGTCAGGATCTCGCCGCACTCTGCTTCGACAATCGGTTTACCAGACATCTGCCGGCTGACCCGGAACCTGCCAATTATCGCAGGCAGGTGCAGTCGGCTTGTTTTTCCCGGGTCCGGCCACTGCGAGTATCGCGACCGCAGCTGGTGGCGTATGCCCCCGAAGTGGCTGAACTGCTGGACCTGGATCTCCGCACACCCTCGTCAGATATTCTGGCGGAGGTATTCTCCGGCAACCGGCTGCTGGACGGCATGGATCCGTTCGCCATGTGCTATGGCGGCCATCAGTTCGGCAACTGGGCCGGCCAGCTGGGAGATGGACGCGCGATCAATCTGGGTGAAGTCCTGAATTCGCGGGGAGAGCACTGGATGCTGCAGCTCAAGGGAGCTGGACCAACGCCGTATTCGCGCACTGCGGATGGGCTTGCCGTGCTGCGATCTTCGGTTCGCGAGTTTCTGTGCAGCGAGGCCATGCACCATCTGGGTGTTCCGACGACCCGAGCGCTGACTCTGGTGCTGACCGGCGACCAGGTCCTGCGGGATATGTTTTATGACGGCAATCCGCAGCATGAGCCGGGCGCCGTGGTGTGCCGCGTCGCACGATCATTCACCCGGTTCGGCAGCTTTCAGTTATTCTCGGCCCGCAGTGACCATGAGACGCTGCAGAAGCTGGTGCAACACACAATTCGCTGTGACTTTCCGCATCTTGGCGAACCGACCCCGGAAGCCCGGCGGGAATGGTTTCTGGAAGTCTGCCGCACCACGGCTGAGATGGTGGTCCACTGGATGCGCGTCGGCTTTGTGCACGGCGTCATGAACACGGACAACATGTCCATCCTGGGCGAGACGATTGACTATGGACCCTACGGCTGGCTCGAGAATTTCGATCCGGACTGGACGCCCAACACGACCGACGCCAGCGGCCGCCGCTATCGCTACGGCCAGCAGCCCCGTGTCGCCATGTGGAATCTGATGCAGCTCGCCAGAGCGCTGGTCCCGGTGTTCGAATCCGTTGATGCGCTGCAGCAGGGGATTGACCTGTTTGCCGAGCATTTCAACCAGACTTCCGCAAACATGAGTCTCGCCAAACTCGGACTGTCGCCGCAGAGCCGTGAGTCGGACGTGCAGCTGCTGGATGACCTCCCGGGCCTGCTGCAGCTCGCGGAGATTGACATGACGATCTTCTATCGCCGACTGGCCAGACTTCCGCTGTCCCCCTCCCGAAGCTCAGAAGCGCCGGACCGTTCAGGGGGCCATCCGGGATCTGATGATGCGGTCCTGCTGGAGGCACTGTCCGATGCTTTCTACCGTCCCGAACAGATGAACAACGAGAAGCAGGACCGGATGATTTACTGGCTGCGGCGCTATCGTGCGCGAGTCGCACAGGAACAGCTGTCAGACTCGGAACGGCGGCAGCGGATGAACGCCGTGAACCCCGAATTCGTGCTGCGAAATTACCTGGCACAGCTGGCCATTGATCGCGCAGTGCAGAATGACTTCGGCATGATCCGCGAGCTGATGGAGGTGCTGCGGCATCCTTACGACGAACAGCCCGGCAAGGAAGAGTTTGCTGCCAGACGCCCTGACTGGGCACGGGATCGCGCCGGATGCTCGATGCTGTCCTGCAGTTCCTGAAACCGGTCCGCAGGTTTGGATCAGAACCGGCCGTCGCGAACCTCGAAGTGGGTGGGACGATGCAGAGTTTCACCGCCCTGCAGAACCCAGGCGGCGGTGGCCTGCAGCATTTCTTCGACAGAGACCGCTGGCGGGCCAAACCAGTCGCAGGAGCGTGCTGCGTTCCAGACCCACGCGGTGGAGCCCTCCTGGCCGGCGAAGACCGGAACTCGTTCGAGCAGCTCGCCCAGGCGCGCCGCCAGTGATCGCACTGACAATCGCTCAGGCCCGGTCAGATTGATGACCTGCG
>SYLK01000021.1 GCA_005809115.1 Planctomyces sp.
CATTGCGTGAAGAAACGAAAGCATGGTCGGATGATGTAAACGCAACACAGCGAGGCGTTGACTGGCAAATGAAGATCACCGATGCCCGGACAAAACTGAAATCCGTGTACCCGACAATTAAGGTGTGACAGAGCACTAGTTTTCGGATGACACATCTTTGCCCGGAACCGGAAACTGACCAGTGTGGGCTGAACCGCCATGCGAGTAAAAACTTTTTCAGGCGATCATTCGAGCGGAACCCCGCGGCGGAACAACAGGGGGCGGACTGCTCGCCGCGGCGTCGCGGCGATGGAAGCGGCGGTTTCGCTGCCGCTGCTGGTCATACTGGTGTTCGGATCGATTGAAATCGCCAATGCCATCTTTCTCAAGCAGTCGCTGAACATGGCGGCGTATGAGGCGGCAAAGGTCATCACAGGCCCTGGAGACAATAACACGCTGGCTGCCACACGGTGTGCCGAAGTGCTGTCCGTGCGCAAGGTGACTTCCCATGCCATGACGATTTCACCCGCCGTGACCGCCGCGACTGCCCGCGGAACTCAGATCACAGTCACAGTCACGGCATCTTCTTCCAACCTGTCCTACGGACCGGTGCGGTTCATGGCGGGCCGCACGATCCGTTCGGCCGTCACGATGGTCAGGCTGTAATGACGATGAGCGCTCGCGCCTCCGTACCGATATGGAATCTCTGTACCTGATCCGGTGGATGGACCTTCCGGATGTCCTCAAACTCCCCGCTCCGATTCGTAGAACTGACCCCGGAAGCCGGAATTGTCCATTCCGTGGTCGTCTGTCACCACTGTTCAGTTTCTGCAAGGGGGAAATCCATGCGTACAAGATTTGCCGCGCGGCGCTCTCGGCTATGCCGACGAAAGGGTGCCGCACATGTTCTGATCACAGCGATGCTGACGGCATTCATCGTCACCGCCGCACTCACAGTCGATTTTGCGTACATGCAGTTGATTCGTACGGAACTGCGATCGGCCACCGACGCGGCTGCCAAGGCAGGCGCTGAAGCGCTCGCCAGAACTCAGGACTCCAATGCCGCCATCACGGCAGCTGTCGCCTACGCGAATCACAACAAGGTGGCCGGTCGGTCGTTCCAGATCTCCAACGCCGACGTGTCTCTCGGCCGAGTGACCGGGCAGGCCAACGGAACGTGGGCCTTCACGGCCGGTTCCACGCCGTTCAACTCGGTTCGGGTCAATTCGCGGATTGCCAGCAGTGCGGCCTTTGGCTCTGTGCCGACGTTCTTCGGTCCCGCCTTCGGACACCCCGGCTTTGCCACCTCTCAGCAGGCCACTGCCGGTCAGCAGGAAGTTGAAGTCTGCCTGTGCCTTGACCGGTCCGGATCAATGTTGTTTGACATGTCAGGTACGGACTATTCCTATCCGGCCAACAATCCACTCCTGTCCTCGTTCACGGCCTGGGGCACGACCTGGCAGTACCACCTGTCCCCACCGCATCCGACGGCCAGTCGCTGGGCCGTCCTGGCAGGCGCTGTCAACATCTTTCTGACGGAAGCGTCAGGGTTCGTGTATCCGCCGCGAACCGGACTCGTCACCTGGGGCAGCGACTATACGATGCCGATCGCCCCGAGTACCGTGTACCCGGCGTCTCAGCTCGACCACAATCTGCCGGCCTACAGCGGATTTTCCTGGTCCGCCAACAAGACAGCAGTCACTGCGGCGATCGCTGCACGTACCGGCCAGCCGATGATGGGCGGCACCAACCTGTCCGCCGGTCTGGATCAGGCCGTCCAGGTCCTGCAGGGCGCAAATTCGCGGCCGCTCTCCAACAAGATCGTGATCCTGCTGACTGATGGTCAGTGGAATGCGGGCCGCGATCCCTTACTGGCGGCAAACGATGCGCAAGCTGCCGGAATCACGGTCCACGTGGTCAGCATGCTGACTTCCACTCAGGCCGTGCTGAGTCAGATCGCCAGTATCACCGGCGGTCAGTACTACGCCACGCAGAATGAGGCCCAGCTGCGAACCGCGTTCCAGGAACTGGCGCGATCACTGCCGATTGTTCTGGTTGACTGACGCCAGGCCGCTGCGGAGAAAAGGCATCGGCCGGGCACATTCGTCACATCGCCTGCAGGAATCTCAGGACCCATGAAAACGAACCCTGTGCGACGGATCTCGACGGCACGGACGGTGACACCCGGACGTCGTGGCGTGGTCACGGTGGAATTTGCCGTGGTGGCACCACTGATCTTTCTGCTGTTTCTCGGCGGACTCGAACTGACGTCGCTCAATTTCGTGCGTCAGACGGCCGGCAATGCCTCCTATGAAGCTGCCCGGAAGGCGATTATTCCCGGCGGCACCGTGGCTCAGGCACAGACTGAGGCCATGCGTCTGATGAATGCCCTGGGAATTGGCACCGGGGTCACTGTTTCTGTGACCCAGACACCTGATCGGGTGACCGTCACGATTGCGGTGCCTGCCCAGAATCACTCCTGGGGTCTGGTACGATTCTGCGGCGGCCTGACGCTGCGGCAGACATGCGTCCTGACTCGCGAATGACGACCGCGTGGCGGCACAGCCGCGGCGGCCGGAGGAATCCGGCCGCCCGGCGGCCCGCCCTGTTCGTGGAACCGTCCGACGTCAGTGCATCAGTTTCTTGAGCGAATTCTCCAGGTTTGTGACTGCGGTCCGTGCCGCTTCAAACCCACCCATCGCCTGGACAAACGCCAGGACGCGATCCGTGCTGGTGTGGCCCGCTGCACCCGATCCTGACTCTGCCGGGATCTCCGACCCGCAGCTTCCGGAACCTGCGATTCTCTCGCTCAGTCCAACTCCGACCTGATCCACCCGCGCCGTCGTTTCGGACGCAGCTTCCTGCTTCAGCGCCATCGCAACTCGCTCCACCAGCGCCGCCCCAACGTGCAGCCCGAACTTTCGCCGAACCAGATCGGCCACGTCGCAATAGTCTCCGGCCACTCCCTCGCGCAGCACCTGTCGAATGGCGTCGGTTTCCGAAATCTCGGGTTTCATCAGCTTTCTCCTGAAGGCGATCGTACGGACGGAACAACAGACGGAGACGCGACACGGGAATCGTCAGCCCGGAGACTGCTTGCAGCCCGGCGACTGGGTGCTGTCCGGCGACTGGGTGCCGTCCGGATCATGAGCTGATGCCTCGCAGATCCCAGATGTCGCGTGCGTATTCGCGAATCGTGCGGTCACTGGAGAATTCTCCGATCCGCGCGGTGTTCAGAACGGCCTTTGTGGTCCACGC
>SYLK01000022.1 GCA_005809115.1 Planctomyces sp.
CGAGGATGTCAGCCGCACCATCTCTTCCACCCACTGCTCATAACTGCCGGAAAACTGCGGCAGTGAGTCCGCTTTCACAGCCGGCCAGAATCGCCGGAAACTTGAGACCAGCTGTTCGCGAATTCCGTCCAGTTCGCCCCTGTCCAGCTCGCCCTCAAACGTGGACTTGTGTGAGGCCAGCAGCAGCTGCGTCCGGGCAAAGGAATCAACCGGCTGCGCCCGCCCGTTCCAGGCAATCGGAATCTTCGCAAAGCTATAGATGTTCATCGCCCCGGCGTCGACTCGCGGTGGACGCGCGCGGCTGGCGAGCCAGCCAGCACAGATCAGCACCACCAGCACCGGCACACCCGCCCTCCAGATCGGCGACACCCGGGCCGCCGGTGACACCCGGGCCGCCGGTGACACTGGCTGTCCTTCGCGGCCCTTGTCGGACGAACCGGGGGCCTGTGACTTTGCCGATCCATCCAGCCGCCGCAGATATCGCGAGACCGTCTGCCAGAACTGGGCAAACATCCCGAAGGAAACGATCATGCAGGCGATATAGGGGAGCATCCAGCCCGTATTTCGCACCACTGACAGCGTCGTTGCCTCCGTTCCGTCTTCCAGCTTGTTGTAGCTGGACTGGTAAAATGTCTCACCCTGATACCGCAGCGGGTTGTTCATCCACAGGGTGAATTCTTCGGACGTCCCTTTCGCAGGCTGGCTGATCACGATCGTCGAGCGATAATCGCGCGGTGTCGAGGAACCGACGTAGTTTGTGCGACTGACATCCACCAGGCGCACTTCGTAGGGACGGTAATTCCGCTGAAAACGCAGATAGAACTGATAATCCTGGCCGTCAACGCGAACCTGCTCGGCAATCGGCACAGACCGCATTTCACTGACATTCTGCGAGAGCAGCAGCGACGACATGACGCGATCGGTACCGCGTTCCAGCACGTCAAGATAGACGGCGCTCTGGTCGCTCGAATCATCCATCCCGGTCACCGGATCCAGTGGCACAGCCACGGCGAACGATCCCAGCCCCTCGCTGGTCCGGCTGTCGTCGTCCGGCAGGGCACTGCGGAGTTCGCTGTTGCGGAGGAACTTTCGCACCGCGATGTCGAACGGAAGCGATTCCAGCCGGATGACCTGCCGCTCGGACGCCACGGCACCGGCGGCCTGCTCGAGCAACAACTCCGGCACGACCACAACCTTGTCACTCCCGTCCGGCTGCCGCTGCACGATCGCAACTTCCCGTTCCCGAATATCTCTCAGGAAGCCGGTCGTCTGACCCTCGGTCAGCGCCAGCGTGTTCTCCTTGCCAAACACCCCCACCTGCAGCTCGCTGATCATCAGAAGTAGTACACCGACATGCAGCAGGACGATGCCACCCCGTTTTTCGAACAGCAGATTACAGCCCAGCAGCAGCACGAGTGAGCACGCGCCACCTTTCAGCAGCTGCCACAGAATTCGCATGGAAGAAATATTCAGACGGGCGGATTCGCCCTCGATCAGGAAATATGCCAGGACGCCCAGCAGCCCCGTCCCGACGACTCCGAGAACCAGCCGGGCGGAGGCGGTCTGCGCCGAGTTCAGCGCCGCCTGAGCCAGAGTGACAGCGCCAGCCAGCCCCAGCACGCCCAGCAATGTCTGCCAGATCAACTCGGGTGGCAGGGCGAAATTTCCCGACTCGACCCCCGTCTGCGCGTTCCCGGTAATGATCACCGCTGCCGTCAGCAGGATCCCCACGCCAGTGACCGCAAGGCCGGAATACAAGCGGATTCCTCTCGAACGGATGCGGAACTTCGTCAGATGGGCCGTGACAAGGTTCACCAGCATCAGGGAACCGATCAGCCAGCCGCCGGGAAACGGAAACCGGTGAAACGGCGCCAGCCGCTCCCAGTCATAATTCGCCAGCGAAGGAAACATTGACGGAGGAAAAAAATCCGCCACCTGAACCCAGGCCACGTAAGTCCGGAAATACTCGGACATCACCAGCCAGACATCCCGCCGACTCTGCGCCAGACTGCCCACAAACACAATGAACATCGCCAGCGCAAACAGCACCACCGTCAGCTTCAGCGACGAAGCAATGGCCAGAAACCGTGCCGCAGCCACCGAACAGCCACGCGCCAAAGCAGATACCGCCTCGGCGTCTTCCCGAAAATCGCCCGGTACAGCAGATGTGGACATGACTATCCCTTCCCCGGTTGTTCGAGACTCAGATGCTCACAGAAATCGCGGAACGACTGTCGGAGCTGGCCTGCAGTCGCATTCGGACTGCGATATTTGAAGACCCACAGCGACTGCACGTGAGGTATCAACAGCCCCAGAATTGTTTCTTCATCGCCCTTCAGTTCAACCCAGGAAGCGCCGGAAATGCCGGATTCCAGAGCCTGCGCGGCCCGCAGCGCTTCTTCCTCAGAAACCGCCGGCAGACTGATCTGACCGCGCCACCGCGCGATCTGTGCCGCAACTCCCGCGGTGCCCGGCAGCTCACTCAATGTGATTCGCGCTTCTCCCGGCTCCTCACGTGGGCCGGCGGCCCAGGCGACAACGCTGAACTGGTCATTCGACGCCGACCTCCACTCGGTCGGCACCTTCCAGCGGAAGGGTATGACAGGAAACTGACTGCGAATCGCTTCCGTAGTGACAACCCGCTGCTTTTCGGCGGGAACCACGTATTCGCGAACCTCGGGCCGCTCCCCGCATCCGACGCCAGTGAGGAGTCCGTGGATCAAACAGATTCTCAGGAGATTTCGCATAAAAGATTCAGGAAATGAGTGTCGAATATCGCACACACAAGGCGACATCGGAAAAACACCACGCCAGCTGACAGGGCTGGTCATGGCTGACCGAGGCAGGATACACGACAGGCGATTCCCTTGTCGCGGCCAGCGAAACACGGGAACCGAAACTTCAGGTGGGACGGACTTCACAGCCCAGCCAATTCTACGGAACTGGACCACGAAATTCACGGAAGTCTCGGCCCGAACACCAAAGTCCCTCATATTTGACCGAATTCTCCGAATTCCCCCTTCTCCTGTCGCCGCCATCGGCGGTTATCGCCGCCATCGGCGGTTATCGCCGCCATCGGCGGTTATCACCGCCATCGGCGAACCCACTCGAGCCTGTGCTGATGCATCAAGGCTGAGTTGATGCAATTGACGCCTCTGTTCTCCAGTCACGCGTCAATTCGTTTGCAGCTCCACGGGGACACCCGCCCGGGCCCTGCCGCGGACATCAGGAATTTTCGAATCGACGCGCAGGAAATCCTCGGGACAGCTACAATCTGACGCGGCCGTCTCACTGCTGCGGTCTCGCTGCTGCGGTCTCGCTGCGGCGGTTCCGCTGCCGCAGTTCCGCGGCAGCGGCCCACTTTCCGACCTGCCAGTCTGCTGAGGACCGTTCAAGAAATCCCGGAAGCATCAGCCGACAAGTGCCGCCGTCCGTTTTCTCCCCGGGAACCGTGGGCGTCCGGCCACAGGCGGATTACCAGATCGGACAATTGTTTCGCGAGCGCTCCCTGAAAACTTTTCACCGAAAGCCCAGCCACGTGCCATCTGAACCGGCCCAGCCATCCGACGCTCTGCATCACAGCCGATTCATGAGGGCAGTGCGCCGGGAACGCGTTGAGACCACACCCGTGTGGATCATGCGGCAGGCCGGGCGTTATCTGCCTGAATACATGGCGGTGCGGAGCAAGGTCACGTTCATGGAGCTGTGCAAGTCTCCTGAACTCGCCTGCGAGGTGACGGTCACGGCGCAGCGAGTTCTGGGTGTTGACGCCGCGATCCTGTTCGCCGATCTGCTGCCAATCCTCGAACCCATGGGAATTGATCTCGAATACCAGAAAGGTGAAGGACCGGTCATCCACAACCCGCTCCGCACCGCAGCTGACATCGACCGCCTGATCGCACTCGAATCCGTCGAGTCCCTGGATTACGTGTTTCAGGCGGTGCGGCTGATCCGGGCGGCACTGCCGGCTGACATCCCGCTGCTGGGATTCGCCGGAGCACCGTTCACTCTGGCGTCGTACTGCCTTGAAGGCGGAGGTTCCAGGAACTACGTGCACACGAAATCCCTGATGTACAATGATGAAGGTGCGTGGAATGCCCTGATGACGCGACTTGTGGATTCTGTCATCCTGTACCTGCTGGCGCAGGTGGCCGCCGGCTGCCAGGCAGTTCAGGTCTTCGACAGCTGGGCCGGGTGCCTCTCGCCGGCTGATTACCGCCGGTACGTGCTGCCGCATTCACAAAGGCTGATCGCGGCAGTGTCACAGGAAGCTCCCGTCATCAATTTTCTGACCGGGAATCCGGCATTGCTCCCGCTGCAGCGAGAGGCGGGGGGAGCCGTGATGGGGATTGACTGGCGTGTCGAACTGAATGATGCCTGGGACACGTTGGGAAATCAGGTCGCCGTCCAGGGGAATCTCGACCCGGTTTCACTCTACGCAGAGCTCCCGGTCCTGAAGCAGCGAGTCGAACACGTGCTGCGGGCAGCCGCTGGCCGCCAGGGCCATATCTTCAATCTGGGCCACGGCGTGATGCCCGATATGAATCCGGAGCACGTCAGGGCGCTGGTAGAGTTCGTCCATGAATCGAGGATTCCGCGGTGATGCCGGCTGAAACGCCTCTCCGCGTGGCCATCATCGGGGCAGGAATCACCGGTCTGGCCGCCGCACACCGCCTCGCGGCAGGTTCCCGCGAGACGGCCATCACCGTCCTGGAATCTGCGGGCCGCACGGGCGGTATCATCCGGACCGCGCAGCGTGACGACTTCCTCATGGAACTGGGACCGGATTCATTCATCACGAACAAACCCGGAGCCATACAACTGTGTGAAGAGGTGGGGCTGGCTGATCAGTTGATTGCGACCGACGAGACCTGGCGACGTTCTCTGGTGCTGCGAAATGGCCGGCCAATGCCGGTTCCCGAAGGCTTTCTCCTGATGGCGCCCTCCAGCCCCTGGGCGATTGCGACGACTCCAATTCTGTCGCCGCTCGGCAGGCTGCGCCTGCTGGCGGAAGTCCTCGTCAGGCCGCGGCCGCCAGGGAATGACGAATCCCTCGCCGATTTCGTCCGCCGCCGATTCGGGAGGCAGACCCTGGACCGGCTGGTGCAGCCGCTGGTGGGTGGCATTTATACGTCGGATCCGGAGAAACTGAGTCTGCTGGCAACACTTCCCCGGTTCCCGGAACTGGAACGGGTCTACGGCAGTGTCATCCGGGGTACGCTGGCTCAGCAGCGACAGAAGTCAGCCGCGCAGCGTCGAGATTCCGGCGGCAGCGGAGCGCGGTACAACCTGTTTCTGACGCCGCGTTATGGCCTGTCACAGCTGACGGATGCGGTGACCAGAGCCTGCGCGGCGTCCGGCCGAGTCACGCTTTCGCTTCAATGCCGCGTTTCCTCAGTGGCACCGTACGACTTCGGAAAAGACAGCGAGGACGAACGGCGCGACGCGGATCCGCCAGTGAAGCACCGGGGAAACGAGTGGTGCTTGCGGATCGAGGGTGACTCGCAGCCTCACCGATTCGATGCTGTCATTCTGACGCTGCCCACGCATCAGTGCGCACGACTGCTCAGCCACGATCGATGTGCCGATCTGCGGACGGCCCTGCATGACATTCCGTATGCCTCCAGCGCGATCGTCGTCAGCGGGCATGATCTCAGCGATTTTGACCACCCGCTGGATGCGTTCGGACTGGTCGTGCCGCATATCGAACGGCGAAGTGTGCTGGCCGTGTCGTTTTCCAGCCGAAAGTTTCCCGGACGCGCTCCGGAAGGGAAAATTCTGCTGCGAACCTTCATCGGTGGTGCCATGCAGCCGGAGCTGCTGCAGCAGGATGACGCGGCGCTGCAGGCCCTGACGGACCGCGAACTGCGATCCATGCTGAAAATGAAGAGATCGCCCCGGCTGGTCGAGGTCGTGCGATATTCTCAGGCGATGCCCCAGTATCATGTGGGCCACCTGGATCGCGTCGCCCGGATTCAACAGCTCTCAGCCCAGTGGCCGGGACTTGAGCTCGCCGGCAGCGCCTATCACGGAGTCGGTATTCCCGACAGTATCGCCAGCGGCCGCGCGGCAGCAGATCGCGTGCTTGCAGCCTGGACCTCCTGACGGCTGACAACCTGACACTGTTTCGCTAGCCTTTGTACCGGGTGACCTTCAGGTCCCTGCCGGTGCCGGGATGCGCTGGTCGTCACACACAATTCCGCGGCGCACCGGCCTGAGCGCCGTGCCGCGAAGTCTCGTTCCCATCCTTCCTCGCCGGAGATCTCCTGATGTCTCAGATGATGTCTCAGATGATGTCTCAGAAACTGCTTTGCTCAATCACAGCCGGACTCACTGCAGTCGTCGCCGTCTGCTGCTCTGCGAACCCGTCTTCCGCAGCACCACCGGCTGGTTTCCGGGCGATTTTCAATGGAAGGGATCTGACAGGCTGGCACGGCATGCCGCATTTCAGCCCGATCGAATTCGCAGCCCTTTCACCGGACGAGCGCAGGCAGAAGATCGCCGCCTGGACCGACGGCGCAAGACAACACTGGACCGTGCAGAACGGTGAACTCGTCAATGATGGGCACGGGGAATACCTGACGACCGATGAAGAGTTCTCCGACTATGAACTGCTGATCGACTATAAGACCGTCCCGCTCGCTGACAGCGGCATCTATCTCAAAGCCAGTCCCCAGATCCAGATCTGGGACTTCACGGAACAGGCCAAGTTCGGTATCGGCGCCGACAAAGGCAGCGGTGGACTGTGGAATAACAGCGCCGGCAGCCCCGGCAAGGACCCCGCCGTTCGGGCCGATAAGCCATTCGGCGAATGGAACAGTTTCCGCATCCGACAGCTCGGAGCCCGCACGTCGGTCTGGCTGAATGACCACCTGGTGGTGGACAACGCCACCATGGAAAACTACTGGGACCGGACGGCCCCCCTGTTCCCCGGAGGCCCGATCCAGCTCCAGACTCACGGCGGTGAAATTCGCTGGCGAAACATCTTCATTCGTGAAATCTCCGCCGATGAAGCGAATCAGTTGCTGTCCGAGGCACCCGGAGCCGAATTCCAGCCGCTGTTCAACGGCAAAGATCTGACCGGCTGGTCCGGAGCCACCGCCAACTATGAAGTCGTGGAAGGCGCCATTCGGTGCAAGGCCGGCCATGGCGGACTGCTGCATACCGCAGAAGAATACTCTGACTTTGTCGTACGTCTGGAATTCCGGCTTCCGCCCGGCGGAAACAACGGGCTGGCCCTGCGTTCCTCTGGCGAAGGCGATCCCGCCTACCATGCAATGTGCGAACTCCAGGTCCTCGATTCCGAACACCCTATGTACGCTTCCCTCGACCCGAGACAGTACCACGGATCCGCCTACGGAATGGCCCCGGCACGCCGAGGTTTTCTCCGACCGACCGGAGAATGGAACTTTCAGGAAGTCACGGTTGATGGCAGTCAGGTCCGGGTGGAACTGAACGGAAACATCATTCTGGATGCCAATCTGGCCGACGTCACCGAGTTCATGGCCAACAGCCCACACCCCGGCAAGGATCGGACCCGCGGCTATTTCGGCTTTGCCGGACACAATGATCCCGTCAGCTTTCGAAATATTGCCATCCGAACGCTGCCCTGATCGAACCGCGGACCGCACCAACTCGCGACCCGATTTCGGTCGGGACGAGCCCGACGGAAATCGGCAGGAACAGGAAAGAACAATGACAGGCGCTGTCTGAACACAACCGCAAACAGATCGAAAAATATTCAACTCATATTGTGCATCTTTCTCATTTTACCCATTGTAAACCATGTGCAACAATCCTCACAATCTGTGCAACCGATTCAATCGGACTTGTCGGCACTTGTGGAAGTGCCGGAGAAGCGTAGCCGAGTGCACCGAAGATTTGGAGAGTGGACATGTGTTTATTAATGCGATTCTGGCAGGATGACGCTGGCATGATCCTCTCTGCGGAGGCGGTCGTCGTGGGAACGTTGTCGGTCGTGGGAGTTACGGCAGGTCTGAGTGTCGTGGCCTCGGCGGTGAACGACGAGCTGAAAGACGTGGCGTTGGCGATTCGGAGTCTGGACCAGAGCTATTGTGTACCGGCCCAGACCGGGTGTGGCGCGATGACCGCTGGGTCATCGTTCCAGCAGACACCGGTCGAGGAGTCGCTGGACGAGTTGCGGAAATCCTTCAAGGAGGCGGAGCGGCGGGAGGAATCTCAGGCGAAGCGGATGCGACGGCAGTTGCAGGAACGCAGGCGACGCGCCGCCGAGGACCGCGAGCTGAACAGACGCCAGCCGGACAAGCACGAGGGAACGGATCATCCATCATCGGCGGATGACGAGCAGCATGATGACGAGCAGCGTGGCGAAGCACCTGACGACAGCGAGGACGAAGCAGCTGACGACGGCGAGGGCGAAGTGTGACGTCGGGGTTGCAATGCGGCGAGGATGCGGAGGGGCAGCGTCAGATTTCGAATGATTCACCGAACTTCGGAGCGACTGGCGGTTCATCGGAGGCATCGCGGGCGATTTCGACCATGGCCTGTGTCGCCGATTCCTCACCGTGGACCAGAAATGCCTGCCCGGTACCACCTGCCAGCTGCAGCTCCCCGAACCACCACCGGAAGTCCGGCGCATCGGCATGAGCGGACAGGCCGTTGATGATTTCCACATGGGCCTTCAGAGGATACCTGCGACCGTAGATCTGCACGAATTCGGGCCGTTCCACGAGGCGGCGACCCAGCGTATGTGCCGCCTGGAACCCGATAATCAGGATCGTATTGCGATCATCCGCGACTGAGTGCTTCAGATGATGCACGACCCGGCCGTTGTCGCACATTCCGCTGGC
>SYLK01000023.1 GCA_005809115.1 Planctomyces sp.
GAATTCTGTACGTGGCGGGCGTCGGCTTCTTTCTGCTGGCCTTTCTCTCGAATGCCGTCGTTCCGGCCCTGATGTATCGCAACATCCCGGAGAAAACCCTCAGTGAACTGGTCACTCCGAATCTGCGATATCAGTTCGAGGATCTGGCGCGACGATTTCCGGAATCTTTCCGGACTGTCTGGGGTGACGCTCCGGAACCGGAAGCCGAGAACGAAGCCTGGTGGAATGCCCGCTGTGCGGAAGCCCTGGAATATGGCCACAAGCTGTACGTGGGCGAGGGCTGCTGGCACTGCCACAGTCAGTTCGTCAGACCAGTCTCCAATGAAGAACAGCGATTCGGACCGGTGTCGCGGTCCTGGGAATATCAGAACGTGCTGCAGCGCCCCGTTATGTTCGGGACACGGCGGGTTGGGCCGGATCTGAGTCGCGAGGGGGGACGTCGCTCGAACGACTGGCATGCAGTCCACTTCTTCCGGCCCGAGGACCTGTCCCAGGGTTCGCCGATGCCTGAATATCCCTGGTTCTTTGACGGGTCACCGGACCGTCCGAATCGGAAGGGACTGGCGATGCTGACGTACATCCAGTGGCTCGGCTCCTGGCTGGAAAGTTATCCTTACTATGAATCCTATGTACCGTCCGGTCTGGTGAAACCTGAACTGAGCGACGAAACGGCCGGTGAGACTGACGAGGAGCAGGCACAGTGAGCAGAGCATTGGCGAGTTCCGGGCCACCAGACACTCCGGCCGGTCATCAGCCGTGTCAGGCAGCCAGATCGCAACCGGCGGTCGGATCCGGCTCATCCGCGTGGACCATCACGATCGTGTTCGGGCTGGTGATTCTCGTGCCCAGTCTGCTGGGTTTCGTGATGAAATTTCGAGAACTGCTGGCGCTCACGCGGGAGTCGGCCGCCGGTGGCGCTGAAGGAGGATTCGCCATCACGCCCGTGATCAATTACCTGCTGGCCAGTGCCGGTTTCTTCTTTCTGCTGCTGTGGGCAGCAGTGAATGGTATGTTTCGAGATCTTGAACAGCCGAAGCATCTGATGCTGCAGAACGAAGAGGAACTTGATCGTCATGTCTGAGCTGACGCAGGCCGCCGAGCCGGAACAGACCACCCCGGAACAGGATCATGCCTATCACTACTATCGGGGCAACGTGATTCCGTGGTATGTCCGCATGATCTGGGTGGGATTCTGGATCTTCACTGTCTATTACATCCTGCAGAATTTCTTTCCCGCCATGAATATTGAGCTGCGTTCTCCACCCTGATCGCTTCTGGCAGGGTATTCTGAGTTGAGTCGGCGAGTCGTCCCATGCCTGCCAGCAGACCCACTGTACCTGATCCTGAAGCCGATTCTGTCGGACTGCCCGCTCAGGTGCTTTGTGCCTGGTGCGGCCTGCCCGCAGTCGGTTCCTGGTTTCCAGTTCGCCGAAAACCGCTGCCGGAATCCATCCGGCAGTATTCCGCGGGCGCGCCTGTTCGGGTCGCGCCACAGCAGCAGCCGGTCTATTGCTGTTACGGCTGTCGAGTAGCACACGAAATCACTCAGGAAACCGGTGATGCGGGTGCCATCCGGTGGACCATCCTGCGACTGGGACTCTCCGTCTTCTTCACGATGAACCTGATGGCGTTCACGATGACGATGTGGTCACTGGACGTCTACGATGTGGACCCCGACCCGTTCCAGCTGAAGCTGTTCGAGGTCTTCCGGTGGCTCAGCCTGCTGCTCGCCTTTCCGGTACTTCTGCTGCTTGGTGTGCCACTGCTGCAGAACGCGCTTGAAAGCCTGAGTCGCCGCGTCTACTCGACCGACCTGCTGATCGTCACGGGTGTGGCCGCCGCATATGTCACCTCGGTGGCGACCGTTCTTCAGGGAGGGACGTCGGTCTACTTCGAGGTTGGCGCGATGGTGCTGGTCGCGGTCACGCTGGGACGCTGGTTTGAGGCGACCGGGAAACAGAAGGCCACAGAAGCGCTGGACACCATGGCGGCGCTGCTGCCGGAGAGCGCGCTGCGGGTGGATGCGGGCGTGGAATGCCGTGTGGATTCACGCAGTATCGTTGCCGGAGACCAGTTGAGGATTGGCGCTGGTGAGTGTTTTCCGACGGACGCGGTGCTGGTCTCCGGACGGACGACGGTCGACGAGCAGGTATTCACGGGTGAAAGCACGCCGATTGAGCGTGAGCCCGGGGACCCGCTGCTGGCCGGGACGGTCAATCTGGACGGCGACGTTCTGGTGCGGGCCACAGCCGGATTTCGCTGTGGGTCCTTTGGTCGGCTGTTGCAGCTGCTGCAGGAAGCCCGGATCGCCCGTGGACATTATCAGAGGCTGGCGGACCGGATCTCGGCATGGTTTCTCCCGGTCGTCACTGTCATCAGCGGGCTGACCTTCTTCTGGTATCTTCCGACCGGCATCTCCGGGGCTGTTCAGAACAGTCTCAGCGTGCTGCTGATCGCCTGTCCGTGTGCGCTGGGCCTCGCGACGCCACTGGCGATCTGGACAGCGCTCAGCGCCGCATTTCGCCGGCAGATCCTGTTTCGCAGCGGCGAAGCCATTGAACGCCTGGCAGCTGCGAACGTGATCTGTCTGGACAAGACCGGGACACTGACGACCGGTGCGCCACAGGTTGTGCGCACGGTGTGGCTGTGCGAGGCCGGTGTGATCGAGCGTGTCCGGGAGCTGCTGACTGAGCTGACCGGGGCGTCACGGCATCCGTACTCCCGGGCGATCTTCGATCAGATCGTGTTCGAGTCCGATCGGTCGGGGCATGGCCGGCCCGAATCCGTTTTTCGCACGTGGCGCCGACAGTGCTCTGCGGTCCGCACGATCGCTGGTCGAGGCATTGAGGCGGACCTGAACGACGGCCGCGTCGCACGAATCGGCAGTCCGGAGTTCGTCCGGGGCGTGTTTACGACCGAGACCGGCTTGTCGGCAACGAATACGGGAATCAGTCCGGAGGAGGGTTGTTTGCAGCCGGGAGATGACTGCGAGCGGCTTTCCGAGCTGTCGGCCGAGGCTGACCGGCTGGGTGCGGCATTTGTGGTCATGAGCATACACGGCGCGCCACAGGTCGCCTGGCTGCTCACGGAAACACTGCGGGCCGAGACCGTGCCGGCGCTGGATGAGCTGCAGCGGCTGGGGTTCTCCGTGACAGTCCTGACGGGTGACCGCGAGGCTCGTGCCGAGCATCTGCGGGATGAGCTGCAGCGGCTGTCATCAGCCGGGATCCGTCTTCTGGTCCGCAGCGGGCTGAAGCCGTCGGACAAGGTCGCGGCCATTCAGGCCATACAGCGGGACGGTGGTCGGGTCATCATGGTGGGTGATGGGATCAATGATGCGCCAGCACTGGCCTGCAGTGACGTCGGAGTGGCGCTCGGCTGCGGTGCCGACGTCTCCCGCGACTCGGCTCAGCTCTGCCTGCTGGGCAATGACCTCGGACGCCTGCCCTGGGCGATTCAGCTGGCGCGGCGGACGCGGCACGTCATTCGACGGAATCTCTTCTGGGCGTTTGGCTATAATGCGGCAGGTGTCGGTCTGGCTGCGGCGGGGCTGCTGAATCCGGCTGCCGCCGCGGGACTGATGATCGTCAGCAGTCTTCTGGTCATCACGAACTCGCTGAAACTGATAACTTTTCGGGCGGAAATCGGCCCGGAAACGCGGGCTTCCGGGGATGCGGAACCGCCCGCTGTCGCCCGCATCACTGCGGCCAGTCCCCGGCACAGTCATCTGCTTGCGCCGGCTGCTGGCGCGCCGGGGGAGTCGGACGGATGATCCCTCCGCTGATCAGTCCTTTCGCAGCCGTCCATCCTCTGACGCTGCCGTTGATCTTCGTCAGCGGTGTTCTGGGTTCCGCACACTGCATCGGCATGTGTGGCGGGATTTCAGCCACCATCGGACTGGGGGCCGGACGGATGAGCACGGCATTCTTCCGGCAGTTGTGGTGGAGCCTGGGGCGGACCTTTACCTACATGTTTCTGGGAATGCTGTCGGCGACAGTGGGCGCGAAAATTATGGGAGTCGGAGGTCATGCGGCGGTGATTCAGGCGGTCTTCGCCGTCATTGCCGGACTGTTTCTGACAGTCCAGGGACTGCATGCGGCCGGCTGGCTGCGACTTCCGACCGGCAGGCGGGCAGGCGCCCCGTGTTTGACCACCTCACTGTGGTCTCGGTTTCTGCGCGGTGGTTCCTCGCTGAGTGTATTTCTTGCCGGCGTCATGACGGGGTTCCTGCCCTGCGGCCTGGTGTATTCGTTTCTGACTCTGGCTGCCAGTTCCGGTTCGCTTTTTCAGGGCCTGCTGATCATGCTCTCTTTCGGACTCGGCACGGTCCCCGTCATGGTTCTGGCCGGTGGGGGCATGTCACTGCTGAGTATTTCGGCCCGGCGCAGCCTGCTGCGACTGGCCGCCGCTTGTCTTCTGGCCACCGGGATCATGACCATGGGGCGTGGAGTTGCGTTTGCGGCTCAGGCCGCCGACACTACGGAAAGTTTGAGTTGTCCCTTTTGCGCGACATCGGCGGAGACGAATCCCGCTGGCGGTGCTGAGTGACAGTCTGCTATCCGGAAACCAGACGGGGTGAAGGCGAACCTGTGAACCCGACCGAACCTGTGAACCCGACCAGATCCGGGGACGCGACCAGATCTGGGGACGCGACCAGATCTGGGGACGCGACCAGGTCTGGGGACGCGACGATGTCAGACGGCAATTGGAATTTCCAGAATCCGGTCCTGCGGAGGACGTTGACGGATCATCAGAACCTCGGCCACGGCCGCAGACTGGCGGAATCCGGTCCGGAGAACGAGCGAGTTGAGGGGCAGCCGTCGTCGACTGCGGAACGTTCCGCGGAATCGTGGCGTGTGTCGCGGACGATGGTGAATTTCTGGCTGGACGTAAGTCTGCTGGTCGTGCTGACTGCACTGGGAGTGACGGGCGTCATCGTACAGTTCGTATTTCCGCCCGGCGTAGCAGCCCGCGGGTGGAAGCTGTTCGGCATGACTTACGGTCAGTGGTGTTCGATCCAGTTTTCGCTGCTGAGCCTGCTCGGCACCGGGGTACTGGTGCATGTCATGCTGCACTGGTCATGGGTGTGCGGAGTGGTGGCTCGCCGAATTCTGCGGGTGAGGGACATGCCGGATGACGGCATCCGGACGGTCTATGGTGTTGGCCTGTTGATTGTGTTACTGCTGTGTGCGGCGACCTGTGTGGGTGCCGCGGTCTTGTTGATCGAAGAACCCGGACAGAATTCCGGCAGGTAAAGGACAAAGACGATGATTCAGCTCAGGAAGATTCTGGTTCCCACCGACTTCAGTGAGTTCAGTCAGCCCGCGCTGACTTATGGCTGTGCCATTGCGGCCCGGTTTGATGCACAGCTGCATCTGCTGCACGTTGTCCCGGACCCGGCGATGCTGGTGCCGGAGTCACACGCGTTTTCCGTGGAGGCCATGCAGGCTCAGTCAGCGGCACTGGTGGCCGATGCACGGCAGCAGATCGAACAGCTGCCACCGGACGGCTGGGATAACGGGCAGCCCATCGCGCGCGAAGTCCGCACCGGGGCGGTCTTCCTCGAGATTATTGGCTATGCGCGGGAGCATGAAATCGATCTGCTGGTCATTGGTACACATGGTCGAACCGGACTGATGCATGTTCTGATGGGCAGCGTTGCAGAAAAAATTGTTCGCAAGTCTCCCTGCCCGGTGCTGACGGTGAAACCAAAGGGCCACCAGTTTGTCATGCCGTAATCATTTGGCGCGCAGCGGTTCGGTGGGTGTCGCCCGCTGGAATCCGATGGTTCGTCCAAAGCTGCGCTGGCTGAACATGGCATCGAACCCGGCCGGCAGGTGTTCAGCGGCACCGAGGAGCAGAATGCCGCCGGGATTGAGGCTGGCCGCCAGTCTGCGGCACACCGCAGACCTGGCCGCCTCATCAAGGTAGATCAGCAGATTGCGGCAGAGGACCAGATCGAATCCCGCCAGGTCACCGGCGTTGTGCAGGACGTTCAGCCTTCGAAACTCCACCAGCCTGCGCAGTTCAGGCGAGATCACCAGTTCATGGCTGCGCTGCACGAAGTAGCGGAGTTTCTGGCCCGGCGTGACACCTCGGTCCACCTCTGCTGTCGAATAGCAGCCGGCCCGCGCGAACTGCAGGGAGGTTTCTGACAGATCGGTTGCCAGGATCCGGAAATGATCCGGAGTCCAGGACGCATGCGAGGGTGCGGAGAGAAAATCCAGAATGGCCATGGCCACGCTGTAGGGCTCCTGCCCGGTGGATGCGGCCACCGACCAGATGCGAATCCGGGGATGGGGAATACCGGACTGCTGACGCCGGTCATTGAAAACCTGAATCAGCAGTGGCAGGATGACGCGTCGCAGCTCTTCGAAAGGGTGTCCATCCCGATTGAACGACGTTTCCCGGGTGGCCATCGCGTCGATGACTTCGTCCCGGAACGCATGACTGTGTGGTGCTCCCAGCCGGGCGATCAGGGCCGCAAACGACGGCAGCTGATACTTGTGCAGCAGAGGCTCCAGACGGGTGCGTACGAGGTACTCCTTGCCGGCCGTCAGCGCCAGCCCGGAGGTTCCGTGCAGAAACCTCCGAATCTGTTCGAATTCGTCCGGCTGCAGGTTCATGTGGCGGATTCCGCCGTGACCAGGCAGGAGAGGCGATCGGCGATACGAGACAACGGCAGAATCTCATCGACAGCTCCGGTGTCTGCCGCTGCCCGAGGCATGCCCCAGACCACACTGGAGCGTTCATCCTGGGCGATGACGTAGCCGCCGGCCCGGGCGACGGCCCGCACGCCGTCGGCACCGTCATCGCCCATGCCGGTGAGTATCACAGTGACCAGCGCCGAGCCATAGACGGCCGCCGCGGACCGCAGAAATACGTTGACCGACGGTCTGCAGCCATGTTCTGGGGGGGTATCGGCGAGTACCATGCGGACGCCGTCGTCAGTCCTGCGAACCAGCAGGTGTTGTCCGCTGCGGGCCAGATAAATGCCCCGCGCAACCGGCAGACTGTGATTGACTTCCAGCACCGGGCGTCCACATTTTCGTGACAGGCTGTCGGCGAGATAACCGGTCAGGCCCTCCAGAATGTGCTGCACAATAAAGATGGGCTCTGCCACGCTGCGAGCCAGCTGCGGCAGCAGCATTCCGAGGGCTTCCGGACCGCCCGTCGAGGTACCGATGGCAATTGCCCGAAATCGCCCGCGCTGCGGAGCCAGACGCCGCTCAGCGCTGAGAACAGATCGCCCTGTGACGATCGGAGATCCGCCGCCGCGGCCTCGCCGCTGGCGAAATGTTTCCAGCTTCGCGATCAGCGCCAGCCGCAGCTGTTCCCGATTGCTGTCTTCACTGCCTTCGGTCGGCTTGGAGATAAAATCCAGGGCTCCCAGCTGCAGCCCTTCCACGGCCGCTCCGGAACCTGCCTGTGTCAATGCACTCACCAGCAGTACATCCACAGCTGGTGATTTTCGCAATCCGTTCTTGCGAGAAATTTCGCGCAGCGTCTGCAGTCCGCTCAGACCGGGCATCAGCACATCGAGTGTGACAAGATCGGGCGGAGTCTGGTCGATGAATTCCAGTGCTTTCTCGCCACTGAACACGGAACCCACGACGCGCACACCAGGAATTCCTTCCAGGACCTGCTGCAGTACCTGGCGAAAGATCCGGGAATCGTCGACGATCAGGATCGAGATCTGCTCAGTGTGTGCCATCTCGTGTGATTCTGAATTTTCCGACCAGATTTCTCAGGTCACCGGCAATGCGGTCGAGGTGTCGTGCGGCGTCCGTCACGCCTGCTGCGGAACTGTTGGTCTGGCGCGCCATTTCCGTGACCTGCGAGATACTCTCCGAGATGCCTCCGGATGCCCTGGCGGCTTCGCCCACGTTGCGAGAGACATCGACCGCCCCGCGGGAGGCTTCAGCAATGTTACGCGCCATCACGCCTGCCGTCGATGCCACTTCAGAAATGGACCGTGCGATGTGACTGACGCCCTGGTTGGCTTCGGCAATACTGCGGGATATGGCC
>SYLK01000251.1 GCA_005809115.1 Planctomyces sp.
GCGGCGGCGGCGGCCAGGATCAGACGGCAGCGACTGATCCCTTCGCAAAATCTGCTGGAGGGGCTCCCATCGTGCTGAATCCACAGTCGACGTGCAGAACTTCCCCGGTGATGCCACTGGCCAGATCGCTCAGCAGAAACAGTCCGGCCTTGCCCACTTCATCCGCCGTGATATTGCGGCGGAGTGGCGCCACGCCTTCATACAGATCGCGCATCTGCTTGAAGTCACCCACGCCCATGGCGCTGATCGTCCGCACGGGTCCGGCGCTGATCGCATTCACGCGCACGCCGTCCGGCCCCAGTTCACTGGCCAGATATCGGACACCGCATTCCAGCGCGGCTTTACAGATCCCCATCAGATTGTATCCGGGAATCACCTCTTCTCCGCCAAAATAGGTCAGCGTCAGCAGACTGGCCGAGTCGCTGAGGATCTGCTGCTTCTTCGCAGCTCCCGCAACCGCCAGCAGACTGTAGGCACTGATCTCCATGGCCAGTCCAAATCCCTTCCGACTGCAGGCATATGTTGGTCCCGTCAGGTCGTCCGGCGGAGCAAACGCCACGCTGTGCACGAGGAAGTCAATCCTGCCAAATGTCTCGCCGGCGCGTGTCATCACGGCCTCAATGTGTGAGTCGTTGCAGACGTCACACGGCATCAGGAATTTTGCGCCCAGCGGTTCGACCAGTTTTGCTACCTTGTTCTGATTCTTCGGGCGGTCACCCGTATCCGGCAGGTGCGTGAAGCCGATTTCTGCGCCCTCACGATGCAGCCATTCCGTGATCGCCCAGGCGATCGAACGATCATTGGCAATCCCCAGAACCAGACCCTTCCTGCCGCTCATCAGTCCCATCATGCCCCGCCTTAGTTCAGTCGAAATGCCGTCGTCCGCCGACCACGGCCGAGTGCCGTACAACGCCGGGACGGATCTTACAGGCACTTGCCTTTCCGGGGAAGGAACCCGCCCCGCGAACACGCCCCGAGCTGACAGTCATGCGCTTCAAAAGCTGCGCAGCGTCGTTTTCCCGGACAACTGCTGCTGATTTCGGATGTCCATGCGGGTCACCTTCCATTTTCCCCCGCGAGGCTCGACAAAAAAATCCGCGGCGAACTGATTGCTGCGCTCGTGAATGTGCCCCCAGTGCTCCACGGTGCCGGTGACAGTCCAGTCCGCCGTGATCTGAAATCCGGGCCACTCCGGACCGTCCGGCACTCGGGCCGCCCGCGACGTCTGGCCATGCCGGACCGAGCTGACTCGGGCGACGGCTCCGCCCTGTTCGCGAATCTCAAGGCTCTGTCGCAGCTGCAGGTAAAGCTCTTCCAGCAATGGACCGTCGACGGTCGTCTCCAGCACCTCATAGATGCGATTCTCGCTGCCAAAATCCAGCGCGCGGTACGTTCCCTGATGCAGACGTCGGAAGATTTCCACGGCTTCCTCGTTCGAGATCTCAGGCGGCTTCCGCCACGGATGTGCCATCGTCACCGGCGTCCATGCCGCTGACACTCCAGCCAGCAGCAGCAGCGCCACGATCAGAATCGACTTCCGGCGGTGGTGCGACAGGATCCCGAAGGCGCCCGCGACCAGAGTCAGGACCAGAGCAGCCACCGGAATCTGCAGGACCGGCTTTGCGGCGACCACGGCATCAACGGCAACGATCGGTGCCGGCAGCCGTTCCGGAGGACAGGTCCACGAAAAGACATTCATCGGCCCCTTGTTGAATTTCGAAAACTCGAACCGCTCCATCTGGTCGGAATGGGCGATCACCACGGATTGGATCTTGCCAATGGCCGCATGAAACCTGTCCCAGGTCAGTGTCGCTTCGCGAACCGTGTCTTCACTCGGCCGATACGTCAGAATCACCCCCACGCGACCACTCGCCAGACTGATTCGGCGAGGTTCCGCGCGGCCGGCGAAGTCCTTCAGATCGAGCGCATAAAAGTCAACTCGGGAAACCTCCGCCGCGATCGGATTTCCGTTGATCGTGGTGGGGTTCCTGTCCTTCAGCCAGCCCCGAATTTCCTCCCGCACCGCGTCCTGTTCCTCAATTTCCAGAAACGAGGGATCCCGGCTCCTCACCGGAATAACCGTCTTCAGACTCGCCAGAGGGATCAGGACCTCATGCCGGATCTCCGCCGGTTCGATGTAGATGAACGAGTAGATACTGCTGTAACTCGTAATTCCCAGCGTCGCTTCCCGCTGCTTCTCGAACCATTTCTCCCAGTCCTCTTCGCTGGCCGAATCACCCAGCGGCACACTGTCCCAGTCAAACCGCAGTGTCACCGTGGCACCCGCTTTCAGTCCGTCGGAATACGTCAGGTCGGTGCCCGTCTGATGTACGGACAACTGCATCTCGCTGGGAAAGATGAAATTGGGATCCGAGATGTCCTGCTGCATCGTCAGATACTCGGGTGGTTCCGCAAACGGAAATTCCAGCTCGTATGTTGCCGTGTGCAGCATGAGTTCGCTGACGGGAATGCCCTCCGGCGGAATCTTAAACGGCTTCACGTCCGTGACCGAGCCGGGATACGTCTCCCCGGCGGCATTTCGCAGCGTCACTTTCTCCAGCAGAAACGCTCCATGCTGCTGCAGTCCCCGCTCCAGATCAGCCGGCGAAATTACGTCCTGCTCGTCAGGGGTCAGATCCTGAAACAGCATCAGGTCTTCGGCATACAGCTGAATTCGCACGATCGCCCGAGTTTGCGCGACAAACACGCTGGTCTCGGTGACCGAAATCGGGTGCGCTGCCGTGACTGGCAGCCCGGCGATGCTCAGCATTAGACAGATCAGCGCGCCAACCCCCAGCCGCCATGCGGCAGGCGCTCTGACCAGGACCGCGCCGGAGTCACGGCTGGCAGCGCCATACTGGTTGCGGCACAGTCCCGGAAGCTGTGCCGCGGAACGTTCGCGGGAATACATGGAGGGCCAGGCTTCCGCCAGACGGCCGCGACTGAAAACGTGCATGTTTTTACCGGCTCCGCAGCCGCGGTGCCCACCCGAAACAACCAGTAACACCGGCCTCGCCGAGACTCTATCGCACGTGCCACGGCACATCCAGCGGTTTGGCACCGTTCAGTTCACCATATCCGGCTCCGGTTGTCCCCGGAGGGTTCGGTCCCACATACCGAGGATCAATCGGATCCGAGGCGGGTTGCCAGCGCACGTCGCTGGACAGGCGCGCACGGCCAATCGGGGAATGATTGTCGAGCGATCCGTGAAGAATCGTCATGCCGAAAATCAGCACGTCACCCGGCTGAAACGCGGTTGTCAGCAGCCGCGACTTTCGCTCCCGCGCCAGTTCAATCGCACTGCTCGTGATCGATACCTGGCCCGAACCAGGCGACGAGTAGTCAATCTGCAATACCGGATCAATCAGATCGCGAAAGTGGTGAGAACCTTCAACGACAACCAGCGGCCCCTCACACGCCGCAATCGCGCCGATCGCTGTCCAGACGGTATAAATGCGACTCGATCCACGGGCGAAGAACGGAAAATCGTAATGCAGGTTTGTGGCGCGTCCTGGTACACTGGGCCGCAGAAAGATGTAGTCCTGCGCCCGTGCCGGCTCACCCAGCACCGTGTCCATCACTTGCTGAATCGCCACCCCGTGACTCACGCGACGCAGGGCCGGTCCTTCACTGACCGACTGCCAGAACTTGCCCAGATCAGCGACCATTTCCCGGCGCCGACTGGTCCCCGTCGCGATCCCCTCGACCACCGGCTGACGAATCTCACCCACCTCCGCCAGCCGTCCAAAAACCTCCTCCCGCGCCGCCCGCACCAGATCCTCGGCCGTGATCCGACGCAGCAACAGGTAGCCGTCCTCCTCCAGCCGCTGCCTCAGCACGTCTCCCTGCGCACGATCAAACGCAGTCTCACGCAGTTCACCCAGCAGGTCCTGGGGGATGACCTGGCCCTGGACACGACACTCAGTGCGATCAAGACCAGAGGGACACGGCGGAGCTTCAGTCATTGCCGGAAACCTGAACAGGTGCAGAAGGAATTGAGAAATGGACAGGTGCATCAGGCCAAACAGACAAGGCGCACACCGGACGAGCCAGCAAACGGAATTCAGCTGAAGCATCCGCCGCCGCGATTTTATCGACGGGATCCTGTGATGTCACGAAGATCACGACACTGTGCTGTTTTTCCGAAGAGGAAGATCGCGACCGGGCCGCCATTCACGCAGCAGGCCGCCATTCGCGCAGCAGATGTTGCCTGGCCGACCGGCCGACCGGAAAAATGGGCGTTCATTCTTGTCCGAAGCCCTCGTAGACGAGATCATGCAGGCTGGCGACCAGACTCTGACTGAACTACCGACTGAACTCAGGACAAATCCCCGGGAAGAGAGTTTCCGCGATGCTGAGACTGACCGGATCGACCACGCGTCTGTGCGATGGCATCAGACGCCGGGACCTGCTGCAGCTCGGGTCGCTGGCAGCGCTCGGTCTGGGAGTTCCCGACTGGATGCGTCTTCGCGCGGCACAGTACGCCGGGGTCATTCAGACTGGCCGCCGCTTCGGTCAGGCGAAAGCCTGCATTCTGGTATTTCTCTCCGGCTCGCCGCCGCAGCATGAAACGTTTGATCCGAAACCTGATGCTCCAGCGGAAATTCAGGGGGAAATGCAGGCCATCCAGAGCAATGTCTCGGGGTTGAACATCTGCGAACGGTTGCCGCGGCATGCTCAGATCATGGATCGTGTGACCGTGGTCCGATCCATGACTCACCCGTTTCCGGAACATGGCGTGGGGTACGTGACGTCCACGATGCCGCTCACAAATGCAGAACTGAATTCACTGCCTCGTGATCCGCGGCAGCGGCCCTATATCGGGTCCATCGTGGGTTATCTGAACCGACGGGGGGCGAGCGAGACGACCACGGCAATTCCGGACAACATCGGTTTGCCCTGGCTGTTCGGTGCGAAATCTGACAAGTACGGGCGAGGCACGAAGCGACTTTCGGGTCCCTATGCCTCATTTCTGGGACAGGCGTTCGACCCCGTCTGGACCGATTTCGAAGGGCGTGGAACACGCGTCGTTCCGAAACTCGACGCCGCGACTCAGACCGAAGACGTGCTGGACCCGTTCGCCGGTATCACGGCCGACGGCCGATTCAGCGTCGGTGCCGACAGCCGTCCCCCACACGACATCACGGCGAATCGGCTGACGTCGCGCCGTGCACTGCTGGATCAGTTCAGCCGCGCCCGCGGTCTGCTGGATTCGCAGCCGGAAGTCGACCTGTATGACCGCCATCAGCAACTCGCCTGGTCGCTGATGACCAGCAGTCGAATGGCGGATGCGCTGGATGTCCAGCGTGAACCACCCCATGTCCGTGAGAGGTTCGGGATGACGCTGTTCGGTCAGTCCCTGCTGGCGGCGCGGCGACTGATTGAAGCCGGCGGAAAATTTGTCTCCGTTTTCTGGGATCCGTTCGGACCGTTTGGCGGCTCGTGCTGGGACACACATGCGAACCATTTTCCACGGCTGAAGGAGTATCTGCTGCCGGTCTGCGATCAGGCCTTTCCGGCGCTGATTCTCGATCTGGACGAACGGGGACTGCTGGACGAAACGGCGGTGCTGTGTATCAGTGAGCACGGCCGTACTCCGAGAATCGATTCGGGGCCAAAGGGCGCTGCACGGCATCACTGGTCCAGCGCGTACTCGGCCGTGTACGCGGGCGGAGGATTCGCCCGCGGCCGTGTGGTCGGGCAGACTGATGCCATCGGAGGCGATGTGGTCAGCACCCCCGTTTCACCCAAAGATATTCTGGCAACGACATATCACCTTCTGGGGATCTCCCCGGATACCATGATCTCAGATCAGACCGGGCGCCCGCACTCCATTGTCGGCGACGGTTGCGTCCGGCACGAACTGCTGGGATGACGAAAACAGAGCACGTCGCGGGATGAGTCCCCGGCGTCCCGCTCTGCAGACATTGTTGCCCGCCCGAGACTGATTTGCCCGCCCGAGACTGATTTGCCCGCCCGAGACTGAGTGAACTGAAACGAAATCTTTGAGGTTGTACAGTCGCAATGCATGTTTTGCTGCCACACCTTGCCAACGGCCTGTCCCGGCGAGCCCTTCTGACGGCCTCCGTGACCGGACTGGCCGCCGCGTCCCTCACGCGTCATGGACCGTCCGTTCAGGCTGCCGGCGTCGGCGTCGGCGGTGGGAAAGCGAAGTCCACGATCCTGATCTGGCTCAGCGGTGGTCCATCCCATATCGACCTGTGGGATATGAAACCGCAGGCCCCTCGTGAAATCCGCGGGGATTTCGAGCCAGTTGCCACATCGGCACCCGATGTAACGCTCTGCGCGCACCTCCCGCAACTGGCTCGTCAGGCACATCACCTCGCGCTCATTCGCTCGCTGGGCCAGGGCGGACGCGGGCCAAACGATCACCATCCGGGAATCTACTACAATCTGACCGGCCATCCTCCCGGCCCGAATTTCCCCAACTCACGGCAGCCGCTGCCCGACGACTGGCCGTTCATTGGCTCAGTCGTGGCATACAAACGCCCACCGGATCCCTCCC
>SYLK01000252.1 GCA_005809115.1 Planctomyces sp.
ATCACGACGTTAATGACAAAGAACGGTACGGCCGGAATCAGCCGCAACATGAACAGGCAGAAGGCCCCATCACGTTCCAGCGCCTGGTTCAGGGTCGCCAGCCTGTCGCTGAATCGCTGCTGCATCACATCCCGCAGCAGGAAGCGACTGACCAGAAACGCCACGGTCGCACCGGTCGTGGAGGCAAAACTGACAAGCAGCAGGCTGCGCCAGAATCCAAAGAACCAGCCGCAGGCCAGCGTCAGCACAGCCGCACCGGGCAGCGACAGCCCGGTGACGGCGACATAGATCAGAAATGCCACGCCAGACACCAGCAGCGGCGACTGCTGCTGCCAGTCACGCAGCTCGACTTCCCGCGCAGCCAGATACTGCAGCGTGAGCACGTCGCGAAACTGCATGTAACCGATGCTGGCAGCAGCGCCCAGCACTGCCACGACCATCAGTTTCGTCCACCGCGCGGTCGATGTGCGGATCATCGGCGACTGAAGCTCCATCCAGAGTCCGTCAACTGAGGCTGCCCGAACAGCTTGATCCGGCGCCGGCCGTACAGCCAAAACAATGCCGGCCGGTGACGATCGACCGATGGCGCAGTGCGTCCAGTGACTGATCATCGCAGTCCAGAATGTTCGTCACACCACAACCAGCCACACCCAGATTCAGCATCTGGTTGAAGTCACAGTCAAAAAACTGCCCCCGCCAGTCCACTGACAGCATCGAGCGGCACATCAGCCCGTCGATCGTCGCAGGATTGAAGGCGTCCACCAGCTTCCGCATGTATGACTCGTACCGGCCGCTCTCCAGCAGTTCCGCCAGGAACCGACTGATCGGCATGTTTGTGATCGTGAACAACTGCGTAAATTCAATTCCATAACGACTGCGCAGTTCACGACGATAGGCCTGTTCCAGCTGCGGCTGCGACGGCGGAAGCGATGCCCCGGTCGGGTTATAGACGAGCGTCAGCCGGAGTTCCGCATCAGGCAGCCCATACCCGAGGGCATTCAGGCGACGGAGCGCTTCGAGCGAACGCTGAAAGACACGATCACCCCGCTGCCTGTCGACGTTCGCTTCAAGATAACACGGCAGTGAGGCGACGATGTCAACCTGATGTTCCGCCAGAAACTCCGGCAGATCAGTAAACCCGGCAGTCACCAGAATCGTCAGATTACAGCGGTCGATCACACGACAGCCAAGTGCGCGTGCACCGCTCACCAGCCTCCGAAAACCGGGATTCATCTCCGGCGCACCGCCCGTGATATCCAGCGTGGAAATCTTCCCCCGCTGCAGCAGGCGCAGACATGCGTCCGCGACCTCCGCTGACATGCTCTCCTGGCGATCCGGCCCCGCATCCACATGACAGTGGGTGCAGGTCTGATTGCAGACTTTGCCCACATTGATCTGCAGGACGCTGATTCCCGTGGCCGGAAGTGAGTCGTAACCGCTGCTCAGCAGCACGCTCGGAAAACCGGGAATCCGCTCGTCACCCTCCAGCAACTGGACCTGCTGTTTTGGATCGGCCAGTCGACTGCCGGATCGAAGCAGTGTAAGTCGTGCCATGAATTTCCTCGTGCGCCGTACAAAGTTCTGAGGGAACCGGCCGCGTGGTGTACGAACTCAGCAGCAGCTGCCCTCAGCACCGCAGCAGGGTCCTGCGGATTCTGTGGTCAGGCAGCCCGACCACAGTTCCGGGTTCTCCTGCAGGTGTCGGGGCACGTCTTCATCCGACACGATGTCACTGATGGCGGCCCGACCGCCGTTCTTCAGGACACGAAAAATCTCGGCAAAGAGCTGGCGGCGGTCCTGCTGACGCACGAGATTCAGCACACAATTGGACACCACGCAGTCGACGGAGTCGCTGGCAATCATCGGCTGCTCCCGACGCAGCCGCTCTTCGACGTTGCGGAGTGCAAGCCAGGCCGCCGGATCTGACACCGGGTGCTGCGACAGTTCCCGCCCCAGCAGGTCCAGATCCAGCTGCAGATCCTGGATCATGCCGTACCGGAAATCCACGTTGCCATAACCGATCCGCTCGGCCACGACCCCCTGATACTTCCGTGCCAGCCCCAGCATCTGCTGATTGCAGTCCACGCCGATCACGCGCCCGCGTCTGCCGACGACCTGTGAAAGTATGTAACAGAGCTTGCCGCCACGGGAGCCAAGATCAACAACCGTTTCGCCATCGCCGACAAACCGGGTCGGGTCACCGCAACCGTAGTCACGATCAATGATCTCTGCCGGAATCACCGACAAGAAATCCGCGGCATACTCCACCGGACAGCACAAGGCTTCTTCTCGAGCATTCGCGGCGGCAGCGTAACGGCGGTAGACGGTTTCTTCAGTGGAGTTCATTGTCATGTCGTGGTTCAGACCTCAACAAGGAATCGGAGACATGCGGTCGGTGCCCGGAACGGCGCACATATTCGCACCTGAAAGTTTCCAGCCCTGACAGTGCAGTTCCGGAACTGAAGCAACCCACAGGCGCTCTCCAGCCTGATTCGCTGGACGAAAACCTTGCACTGGACAGCGTGAATTCGCAGCCGGAAACTACTGTAACACCTTACCCAGCAATGTTTTACGTCAAACATCACGTCTTACCACACCTTCCGGGATACCGCAGACTGCACATCGGGATACATGCGAGCATTCGAGACAATACCCGAAGCGTCACGCACAGGCACTGCGCAGGGAAGGTCACAGTGGAACTTGTACCAGGGTTTCCGGCACTGGTGCAAGCAATGTCAGTGCCCTGAAGGCGAAGTGCCTGATGGCGCAGCTGCGAAATCTTGGGGCATCACTCGTCTGGCCACGTCGATCGGCGGACGCCCCGCCCGGGCACGCAACACAATGAGGATTTTGCGTCGGCCAAAACCGTTGGTTGCGAACCGGGTGGCCCATCTCTGAACAGGGCGGGGTCGCGGAGAGCAATGCTGTCAGCAGCTGACCATCGGCAGTCGTTCCGGGACGAAGAGATTCCCGACATCCCGCAGAACTCCCATATTCTTCGGCTTTTCTCACCCCCCACGTCTTGACATGAGGAAAACAGTTGATTTCAATTACTGGTGGTCAGCCTGATTTGAGTGAACGGACGAATCATCGCAGTGGAGTAGCAGCGATCGTGCTCCAGTGTGGTACACGGTACTTCTGATGGGGCGATACTGCCTGATTGCCGGTCCGATCATCCTCGTTACTCGTCCACCAGCTAAGCTGTCATCTGATCACAACGGTACTCCGGGCAGAACTATCCCGCCCGGCGAGATGCACCGAGACACGACACCCTGGAGATTCGCCTTTGGGAATTGGTTTTACCCGAACAGGAACGTCCTGCCAGCGGTATTTCCAATCCAGCAGAGGTAAGATCCATGTTGAAGTCGTGGCGCAGCTGTCTTGCACGTTTGTCGGGTGCATCTCCATCGGAATCTCAGAACCGCCTTCTGCGGCGGCGACAACGGCGGCGGGGCTCCGTTCGGGCAGATGCACTGGCATCGCAGCAGCAGGCGCAGGTTGAGCATCTCGAAGAACGTCTGGTGCTTGCCACGATCACGTGGACCGGAGCCGGTGCCAGCGACCTGTTCAGCAACCCCGATAACTGGGATACGAATACGGTTCCGGTAAACGGTGACGACGTCATCATCAATGCAGATCCGGACAGCCTGGAAATTCTGTTTGATGCGTCTGTGCCCGGGACTGAACTCACTCTGAACAGCCTTGTCGGCGATGAACCATTTCGCATCACGGGTGACACGCTCAGGTTAGATGGTCCTGGTCTGTTCCAGTTCAGCGGGCCGTTGACGCTGAGTGGTGGGACCATGACGTGATCCGGTGTCGTCGAAGTGACGGGTGCAATGACCTGGAAGGGCGGGACAATCACGGATACTGAGGTCAGCAACGTGGACTTCAACGTCATGGGTGGCCTGACCATCGACACATTCTCCGCTAAGTCAATCGACGGGCGCACGCTCAACCTGAATTCAACAACGGAATGGTCCGGCGGCACGCTGAGTCTGTTGAACAGCGCGGTTGTCAATATCGGTGCTCAGGCTGTCCTGTCGGTTGACGGCAATCTTCTGCTGGATGAAGTCGGAACACCGGGGTCTACTGCGCTCAATGTGTATGGCACTTACCGACGGCGAAGCGGTACCGGGACGCACACGATTCAGCCCTCAGTCACCATCGTCGGAGTCATCGAGTCGCGTGAAGGAATCACAAGCATCACGGGCCCGCTGACGAACTACAATGCGGCGACTCGGACTTTTTCCGGCGGCGAGTTCCGGGTTGTGGGCGGAGCCGGACTCCTGTCTCCATCGCAATTGCGCTGGACGGGTGCTGACATTGGCACGAACGCTGCATCGATCACGCTCGCGGGACCAAACGCAGCAATCACAGATCAGCTTGGCGCCAATGCGCTGGCAGATCTGGGGAGAATCACATCGTCCGGGTCCCTGTCACTTGAGGATGGGGCCGTCCTGAATCTGAACGGTGTGGGCAGTTTGATCGGATTCTTTGACGCCAACGATCAGGCACCTGTCGCGCCAGAGCCGACCGGACAAATTGTCGGCATTGCCCATTCCACATTCACCGACAGCCTGTTTGTTTATGGCGCCAACAACAATCGGATCTTTCAGTTTGCGCCGGATGGCACGGCCATCAGCTCCTTCCTGGTTCCGCTCACACCAGTCTCACTGATCAGCGTCGACATCGACCTCGACATCGCCCCGGAGTCACTGGTGATCAACGGCACGTCAGTCCCGGCAGGTTCGCTGCTCGTGACTGATGGTGAATCAGGCACGCTCACGGCCATTAACCCGTCAGATGGTACGGTACTTGCACAG
>SYLK01000253.1 GCA_005809115.1 Planctomyces sp.
AGACATCGAACTCTTCTGCAACTTCTGCTTGAGTACAGTGGCCCCGCTCATATGACTCGATCACACGCTGTCTCAAATCCATTGAGTACGGATTCATTATCGGCATCCTGCCAAAACGACGTGTCTTCCTTGGACCGACACAAAGTGCTACACCACTTTACTCGGTTTTAACCCATCAACGCAATCGTGAAATGCCCTAGTGGCACTCACAACACCGGGACAGGCACCCCTGGCTGGTGATCTGTCGCAGGGCTTTTCGCGGGACTGCGGCAGCGAGTCCCGGTTTTGTCGCCGGTTCTGAGAATGTGGCTGAACGTGTCCTGTGGGCGGAGTGTGAGGAGCGACTGATGAGCTGGCAGGATGTGGCCGTGATGCTGTGCGTGGCCACCGCTGCGGGCGTGGCGTGTTACCGGGCTCGTCGCCTGTTCACGTCAGGCCGCAGTTCGGGCTGCTCCGGCTGTGCCGGCTGTGCTCGCAGCGGAGGGTCTGCGGCTCCGAAATCGCTGATTCAGCTGGGGACCGGCAGTACTTCGGACGCAGCGGAAATTCAGCGATCCTGACAAATTACACCATCGAAACACTGGTCGCTGTTGATCATTCACTGCGTTCTCGATACGCTTCCACGGCCGGGCGTGGTCGGAAATCGGCCGGTCCGGCATTTTTTCTCTGTACGTGGCGGGGCATCACCACGCCACCTGTCAGGTTTCTCAGATCGTTCGCCGCTGTAATCCGGGGGGGCGGGGCCGTCAGTTTTTCTGCGGCCGGGGTTCCTCTTCGCGGCGGGCTGCCGAAACAGTGTTTGACGGCTGTTCTGGGCGTTTCAGATCAGCGGTACAGAGTTCAGTGGTTTCAGACAGTGGAGCACAGGAGTCAAATGGGGCGTTACACGGGGCCAAAGGGCCGAGTCAATCGAAGACTGGGCATGAATGTTTATGAATCTGCGGGAGCCATCAAGGCCGCTGAACGGAAAGAATACCCGCCGGGCATGCACCGCCGTCGCAAGAAGCCCACGACTTATGGCGCGGCTCTGGCGGAAAAGCAGAAGATCAAATTCTATTATGGTCTGCGTGATCGTCAGCTCAGTCGCTACTTCGAAAAAGCGCGTCGGCTGAAGGGCAACACCGGCCAGCTGCTGCTGATTCTGTGCGAGTGCCGACTGGACAATGTCGTCCGCCGTGCCGGTTTTACTCTGACCCGCCCTCAGGCCCGGCAGGGAATCGTGCACCGACATTTTCAGGTCAACGGTGTCACCGTCAGCAAACCGTCGATCCAGGTGCGCCCGGGTGATGTCATCTCCGTTCGCAACCGCCCCAACATCAGAAAACTGTACACATCGATCGGCGAATCAGCGAACGCGGTCGACACGGAATGGCTCTCTGTTGACCGGGACCAGATGAAGGCTGTTGTCACGACGCCGCCGACCTTCGAAGACGTCCAGCTTGTGGTGGATGTCGGTCAGGTTGTGGCATTCATGTCGCGATAGAACCAGGCGAGACATGATTCGATCGATGGACAAAGTCGTGGCGTTGTGCAAACGCCGCGGCTTCATTTTTCAGAATTCCGAAATCTACGGCGGTCAGAACGGATTCTGGGATTATGGGCCGCTGGGCACCGAGCTGAAACGGAATGTCCGTGACGCCTGGTATCATGACATGGTCCAGGCGCACAACGAGCTGCTGACGCCGGCCGGTGCTCCGTCACCATTTCAGATGGTCGGCCTCGAGTCGGCGATCATCATGCATCCGCAGGTCTGGAAGTGCTCGGGGCACTATGACCTGTTTCATGACATGATGGTGGACTGCCATGAATGCAAGGGGCGCTTCCGCCAGGATCATCTCCCGTCCACTCCGTGCCCGCTGAAGCCCAGCCGCACGGTGGGCCAGCACACGTCCTGCCGGCTCACGGAACCCCGTGAATTCAATCTCATGTTCAAGACGATCCTCGGAGCGCTCGGCACCGAGGACGACGCAGCTTTTCTCCGACCGGAAACGGCTCAGGGCATCTTTGTCAACTTCCGAAACGTCGTGGACAGCACTCGAGTCAGGCTGCCGTTCGGAATCTGCCAGGTCGGCAAGAGCTTTCGCAACGAAATCACGCCCCGGAATTTCACGTTCCGGTCGCGTGAATTTGAGCAGATGGAGATCGAGTTTTTCTGTCGTCCGGATCAGTCACGGGACTGGTATACGTACTGGCGAGATCGCCGGTACAACTGGTACCTTGGCCTGGGAATCAGCCTCGATCGTCTGATTCTCCGGGATCATCACGCCGACGAGCTAGCCCATTATTCGGTCGGCACGGCGGATATCGAGTACGCCTTTCCATTTCTGGATGCCGGCCAGTACGGCGAGCTGGAAGGGATTGCCCACCGGGGCGATTTCGATCTCAGGTCCCATATGGAGGGGAAGCTGGCAAAGAACGCCGCGGGCGAACTGGAAGTGGAAAAACTGCCGGATGGCCGGCCAAAGTATCGCGGCAGTGGCAAGGATCTGAGCTATTTTGATGATCAGACACGTGAGCGATTTGTTCCTCACGTGATCGAACCGTCGGCCGGCGCAGACCGTGGGACACTGGCTTTCCTGTGTGAAGCCTATCACGAAGATCAGCAGCCGGACGACAAGGGTGAGCTGCAGGAGCGGGTGCTGATGAAGTTCCATCCGCGACTGGCACCGGTGAAAGCGGCTGTGTTCCCTCTGATCAAGAAGGAAGGAATGCCCGAGCAGGCCATGGCGATCTACGGCGAAATGCGAGCTGCCGGACTCAGCTGTCAGTTCGATCAGCAGGCCGCCATCGGCAAGCGGTATCGACGACAGGATGAGATTGGTACGCCGTTCTGCATCACAGTCGACGGTGACACGGCACAGGACAAGTGTGTTACCCTGCGTGACCGCGACACACTGCAGCAGGAACGAATTCCCGTGGCCCGCATCGTCGACGAAGTCACTATGCGACTGAAGAGCTGACCGCCGGAACAGGTCACATCGCAGCGGTCCGCCCGAGGTGCTCCGCCCTGCTGCTGTGAAGAGCGCCGCGCCGCTGCCAGGGATTCATTTCGCCTTGAGGAACCGGTCGTGTCCCATGACGTCTATGACAATCCGCTGATCACGCGATACGCCTCCCGCGAAATGGCGGCCATCTGGTCCGCCCGCAGGAAGCACGTCACCTGGCGCCAGCTGTGGCTGGCTCTGGCCGAGTGCCAGCAGCAGCTGGGGCTGAAGATCACCGACGCACAGCTCGCCGAAATGCGGACCACTCTGCACGACATCAATTTCGATGCTGCGGAAGCTTACGAACGGGAACTGCGACATGACGTGATGGCGCACGTCCATGCCTGGGGCGACCAGTGTCCGGCTGCAAGGCCGATCGTTCACCTCGGGGCGACCAGCTGCTTCGTGACGGACAATTCGGAACTGATCCAGATGCGCGACAGCCTGCTGCTGCTGCGCCGCCGGCTGGTCCAGGTGATTGATCAGCTGGCTTCCTTCGCGGTCACTTACCGCGATCTCCCCTGCCTCGGGTTCACGCACCTGCAGGCGGCTCAGCCGACCACAGTCGGCAAGCGAGCCACGCTGTGGTGCTGGGATCTGCTGACGGATCTGGCAGAAGTGGAACATCGCCTGACGACACTGAGATTTCGCGGTGTCAAGGGGACCACCGGCACTCAGGCCACGTTCCTGAGCCTGTTCGACGGGGATCATGGCCGCGTTGAGGAGCTGGATCGCCTCGTCACCGCACGCATGGGATTCGAACTCCGGCAGCCCGTGACGGGACAGACCTATACTCGCAAACTGGATGCACAGGTGATGTCGGCGCTGAACGGAATTGGTCAGTCGTGCCATAAGGCCGGCTGCGACATCCGGCTGCTGCAGCACCGCAGAGAAATTGAAGAGCCGTTTGAGCGGCAGCAGATCGGCTCGTCCGCGATGGCCTACAAGCGCAATCCCATGCGCAGCGAACGCATGTGTTCCCTGGCACGGTTTGCGATCAGCCTGCAGTCCGGACTCGATACCACGGCCGCCACCCAGTGGCTGGAACGGACACTGGACGACAGCGCCATCCGCCGCCTCACGCTGCCGCAGGCATTTCTGGCAATCGATGCCTGCCTGATTCTCTACCGCAATATTTCCGATGGACTGGTTGTCTATCCCGGTATGATCGAGAAAAGCCTGATGGAAGAACTGCCCTTCATGGCCACCGAAGAAATTCTGATGGCCGGGGTACGTGCCGGCGGAGATCGTCAGGTCCTGCATGAACGCATTCGCATCCACAGCCAGGCAGCGGCCAGTCGGGTGAAGCGGGAGGGCCTGTCCAACGATCTGATCGATCGCCTGGCCAGCGACGAGGCGTTTTCCGCGGTCGACCTGGCTGGAACGCTGGATGCGCGTCGGTATATCGGACGTGCTCCGCAGCAGGTGGATGCCTTCATTGCAGAACACGTCGGGCCGATGCGCCTGCGATTTCAGGCGGATCTCGCAGCCCGCAGTGAAGACCTGCGAGTGTAGCCGGTCCCAGGAATATTCGGGGGAGATCATTTGCGATGGTTCGCAGCATGTCGTCAGGGGGTCGGCAGACGGATCCGCGGCTGCGCTGGATCGTTGCCGCGGTCCTTGTCACGCTGCTGCTCGTTCCACGTTTCCGGCAGTGGCTGGCGGAATTTTCGGCGCCAGTCGCCTCCTCCGACACCGACCGGTCACGGCCTGAGACACCTCGATCCGCGGGAGTCAGCGATCCAGCCCCACACTCCGAGAAAGTCACCGTTCCACGCGGTCGGTTCGACGTCGGCGCGCATCCGCCGGTCGATCGTCACCCGTCCGATCCGCCGCGGCAGAAAACCACCGAAGCCGCGCCACCCGAGAAACTCACCGAAATTCGCCGGGGCGTCCTGCAGTCTGCTGCTGGTCTGCTGTATGTCTCCGGAAGCAGTGACGGGCATCGCCTGAAACACGTGCTGCAGCATGCCGCGGATCTGCCGGACAGGAAGATTCACGGTGTGTTTGACGGCGACCAGGATACAATCGTGGCAGTCATCGACGAAGCGTTTGTCCGCTCGCGCGAGGATGGGAGCGACGTCCGCCGTCAGCCGCAGGGCGCACGCACCGTTCTGACCGTTCGCTTTCATCGGCGAATCGGCTACGTCGGCGGCGAAGAAGGAAAACGCCACGGTCACCCGGAATGCCGGTTCCTGCGGATCGTGCTGGAGAAAGACAACGTGGTTGTCACGGCCTACCCCACTCGATCGTTCTGACCTTATTCGCTCACCGCGACGGCATCCACGATGTACACCAGTCGCCCGCATTCACGACACGCGATCAGCGATCCCGTATTGATTCGCACGATATCCTGCGTCGTCACCCGATTCTGGCAGGCGGTGCAGAATCGATCCTCAATGGCCGCCAGAGCGTCCGAAATGTGGGCAGCCCGCAGGCGTCGGTAGGCGGCCTGTTTATCGCCCCAAGCAATGGCTTTTTCCGCCATCTCGACCTCACTGCGAACACGTTCCACGTCAGCCCGGACGCCCGGTTCCGCCGCTGTCACCTCGGCCTGAACCTGTTTCCGCGTCTGCTCGCGAGCCTGCAGCTCAAGCTCCAGTTTCTGCAGTGTCTGCTGGCACCGATCCACCTCATCCATCAGCCCCAGAGCCTCGTCCTCCAGCTGACTCTTGTCCGCCGTCGCCGTCCCCAGCTGCCCTTTAACGATATCGTATTCCTTGTTGGAACTGGCCTGATTCAGCATTCCCTGCAGTTTCAGCAGCTCCGCTTCCCTCGTCCGGAGTCGCAGACTGCATTCATCCGCCTTGCGACGGGCCGCCCGAATCTCC
>SYLK01000254.1 GCA_005809115.1 Planctomyces sp.
ACCGGCTCCACCGCAAGTCGCACGCTGAAACTCCCGGAACTACCCTCCGGAATCGTCAGGCTCTCCGGAGAAGACACGATCGCCTGAGTGTCATCGTCCAGGTTGATGACCCCGACGAGGACCGGGGACACGGTCCGATACTCGATCGCCGAGTCTGCCCCGCTGATGGCAACCGCGATGACACTGAACTGGTCACCATCATCAGTCTGGTCATCCACCCCGGTGATGGTGATGGTCTGAGGCTGGTTCCAGTTCAGGGCCGTAAACTGCAGACTGGCCGGCGTAACTCGAACTTCACCGGCGTCAGCCGGACTGAGGGAGACAATAACGCCGGACGAAGGTGCGGCTGTCAGCGCAACCTGCACAGTACCCGCAACACCTGACTCGGAAACAACGATTGAGCCCGACGACGGCGTCACGACAAGTCCCGGAGGATTGAGGACCTCACCAGTCAGTCTGATCTGAATCGGACTCTCATCCGCATCGTTGCTGGAAAAAGAAAGCAGTGCCGTCTTCACACCCGGAATGGCCGCGTCCAGCCGCACCACCAGTGTGGCTGCTGAGTTCGGGGCGATACTGAGACTCTCCGGAAAATTGGTCGTGATCGAAAAGCCCGAACCGGACAGGATCCCCGCCGGCTGCACATTCAGGACGGCCGTCCCCACGTTCCGAATGGTGATGACTTCACTCCGGACACTGCCATAAGCCGTTGTGCCGAAGTCGATTCCGGCTCCGGATCCGATCACGTTCCCACGATGCTCAACGGAAATTTCCGGCGCAACGTTCTGCGCAGTACCGATCCACGACAGGGCGTATTGTTCCACATCGGCGTCAGAAATCAGGTCCCAGACCTCTCCCGACCAGATCACTCGCACCAGATAGGCCGCCGTTTCCGGAACGACGAAATGCAGATGCTCCACGTTGTTCCACGGACTGACCGACTCGGCCACTTTCGTCACCGCTGCACCGTTGACTGTCTTCCAGACCTCGAGGTTCAGGTCATCGAAACTCTGTTCGGTGGTGGCATTGTTGATCAGATTGACGCCGCGATCCACAAACCACGCCAGCGTGGTTGTGAATGACGTTCCCGCCAGCAATTCACCGGCAATGCGGTAATCCACCGGCACTCCGCTCTGAACCTGCCCGAAATCCCAGCCTCGTGCCGCTACCGTCCCGCCGCCGCTGCCGGGCACGTCAGTGGTCCCGGTCAGCAGCACGTCATACGCACGGCTCAGGTTCATTCTGCCGGCCCCCGAAGCGTAATCCAGCGACTGCGTCGTCCGGATTACGTTGCCGGACAGCCCCTGTCCATTATTCCAGCCGGGAATCTTGTCCGCTGAGGTCTGGAGGACGGACTGCATCACTCGTCCGTCCAGCGCTGTCGAGCTGCCCCCAAACACGGAACGGGCGGCGTCGGCCATCAATCCCAGACCACCCGCAACCGTCGGAGCCGAGAAACTCGTCCCCTGCAGATTCGCGCTGTACTGGTTCGTGGCACCACCCGTCGAATCCGTTCCGCCCACATTGCCGCCCGTCGTACCACCGTACAGGGCTGCGGTCTGATTCTGACCCGGTGCGGCAATGTCCACTACGGCCCTGGCACCAGGAATCAGGCGCCCCTGGGCCGGATCCGTGACGCTGGTCGGCTGCGAGACATACGGAATGAACAGATCGTTGGGGCCACGGCTGCTGAACGATGACACCGCATTATAAGGTATGGTCGCCGTGTCACTTCCCAGGGCGCCAACCGCGATCGTGTTGTAGCCCGCCGCAGGACCACCGACTTTGTTCGTTCCAGCGCCCGAATTCCCCGCCGAAAACACCACCGTCGTGCCGCTGATCGCTGCCAGGCCATCGATCGCACGGGAAAACGTCCCATACGCCGAACCCGTCGAATCACTGTTCCCCCAGCTGCTGTTGATCACGTCCGCCGTCATCCCCAGCGGCCCGACGCCATTGACCATCGCATCCCGGTAGGGCGTCATAAACGTCGACGTGTTGAAGCTGAAACTCTGGCGGTACGGACTTGCGCCGACCCAGTTCGTTGCGATCGATCCCGAAAGCAGTGACGCCTCCCACGCCAGACCTCGCTGGTATTCCAGCGTCGGAGCCGTCGGCCGCCCGGCCATCAGCTGGGTGGTCCATGTCGCGTGCCGATCGAATTCGCCCGTCTGACTGCCGGCATTCACCAGAGCCTGCGTCGTTGCGCTCACGTGCTGCAGTGACTCGTGTGAACTCCAGGCATGCCCCGCTTCAATGTTCGCCACCACCGCCGACTTGCCGGTATATCCCGCGAGGTAAAACCGATCGGCACCGAGGTACAGGTTGATGTTCAGGCCCGTAGTCGGCGTGGGACCGCGGCTGGATGAAACGTAATCCGAGTAGCCCCAACCCCGGTCCCCACGGAACCGCAGACCCTTTCTCGCCAGTTGCCTTTCCCGACGCTCCTGGAAATCCGGCAAATTGTGTCCTGCACCCGACATCTCGTCGGTGCTCCGAATCTGATCCAGGTCCGAGTGCGCCGAATCCGACACCGAGAATCGCCGCATCTCCAGGGTCGCCGCCAGCAGAATCCTCAATTCCAGCGCCTGCCCCATGCCGCCAGCGATGCCTCCGACCTGCTGACGATGCCTTCTGGCTGGCCGCCTGCGGCAAAGCCGCGTCATGTAATCCTGAACGCGCACAGAACATCCTCGTCCAGGCACCGGATCCTGCTCGCCGGATGCCCCGAACCCCTGGCCCGTCGCATTCCCGCCCCCCGCGAGCACCGCAGACTCCGCTGCCGATGTTCCGGATACGATCTTTCCACCGTCGGGTCGCAGCTCATGCATTCTGAAGTCTCCGAATTTACTGCGCAAAGCGCCGCCAACGGATCTCTTCTGCGGCGTTGCAGCACAATCCGGACACGCGCCGCAGTTTTGTACCAGGTGCCTGCATCCTCGGCAATTCAATCGACCAGACCAGATCATACAGCGCGACGCCGCGTCCCGCAACGCCGTGTAAGAACCCCTGACAAAAAACCTGCGTGAGCCGCGTCAGGACCGGCCAAAAAAATAAGTTGAACAAATTGTCTGGTCAGGGAAGCGCAGCGCCCCCTGACCAGAATCACGCTGGTGTGTGACAGCGGCTGGACCTGAATGTTTCGTTTTATCCGTAAGATTGCTGCATGAAATCATCGGCCAGCCCAACTTCCCCAACTGGGAAGAAAATTGCCGGCGGCGAAAATTTTTCCCAGTCTTTTCGGCGTGCTG
>SYLK01000255.1 GCA_005809115.1 Planctomyces sp.
ATTCTTCGGAGAATCTCCGGATTCCATCGCTTTGGATGCCACAGATGGCGTGGCCTCGGTAACCCCTTCCGAGGTCAGGCTGCGGGAGATCCATCGAGAGCCGCCGGATGTGCCTGCGGTCAATCCATTCCAGCAGGCGCTGAAGTCACCCGTCGTGCTGTTGTTTGCCAGGCACGACTGCCCGATCTCCAATCGATATGCACCGGAATTCGGCCGGATCCTGGCCCGTTTTCAGCCCGCTGGAGTGCGTTTCTGGGTGGTTTATCCCGACCCGGGGCTGGAAATTCAAGAGATCCGTAGTCACCTGCGTGACTACGATTATCACTGCGATGCTCTTTGGGATCCTGAACAGCATCTGACGAAGCTGGTCGGTGCCGCCGTGACCCCGGAAGTCGCCGTATACGACCATGCCCATCAGCTGGTCTACCGTGGTCGGATCGATGACAGGTTTGTGGATTTCGGCAAATCACGCCCGGAACCATCGCAACGGGATCTGCATCAGGCGCTGGAATCTGTGTTATCCGGAAGTGTCGGCCGCTTGCGGACCACCACAGCCATCGGTTGCCCAATCGCCGATCTGAAACGCTGAATTGGTGATCCGACGGATTCAATGCACACTGGCATGCTGTACAGCAACAAGATGCGACACGTCTGAAGTTCGAGAAAACAGGCCTCACTCAGAGGCGGTTGAAACGTCAGCTTGAGTTTCCCGGTCTCCAGTCACCGGTCAGCAGGTACCATGCGAGCCGCCAGACAACTTCATACGCATTTTCCTGAAACACATTGGATCGGAAGAACTCAGTCGGCTGACCGGGAAAGCCGATGAAAGGCCGCAGCACCCAGGCGAGCTGAATCGATACGAAGCAGTAAATGACCAGCCAGCAGGCCAGCATCCAGCGATGACGCCCATGCCGCAGGATCAGTGGGCGATAGTGCCGCCGGAGCAGCACGTGTGACACCACACATGCTGCCGCGAACATCAGTCCGTTGAACCCGACCGCCGCCGCGTAATCCGCAGAGGAAAGATACCACACAGCGGTGAACGGCGCGAATGAGCACAGCACGACCGTCAGCCCGGCCTGCGTCGCCGCCACGGCCCGCACCGCCTCCGAAAAATCCCGACGCAGCCCTGCCAGTGAATTCAGGACAAAGAAACTCGGCAGACTCAAGGCAAAGGAACACAACAGCAGCAGTGGCGCCTTCACACTCGAATAAACCAGCTGCAGCGCATGATCCGGCCTCAGTCCGGAAAAAGTCCCCATCACCAGTCCATAGCCACCGCCAAAGACAGCCGTGCAGAGCACCAGCCGCCAGAACCTGCCGCCTGCGCCCGAAGAATCAGCACCGCCTCCGCGCAGCAGCCCGTCCACCTGCTCCAGCGACTGCAAAACTGTGCGGGAAAACTTCACGGGCTGACTTCTCTTCCTGGCGGCGGCAGACAGGCCACCGACTGGTCCGGGGCACCGCCACGAGCCACGGCCTTCAGAACAGGCTGATCATCGTCTCCCACACGGCTTCAAAGAAATTCGACTGCCGCGGACGAAACCACGTAAACGGTTCATCCGGGTTGCCAATGAACGGTCGCAGAACCCAGCCCATCTGTGACCCAACCAGTCCGAAGACAATCATCCAGCAGCGGAACACCCGGCGCACGTGATTTTCCAGCAACTGGCCGCTCGGCATCTCCAGTGGACTCAGTTCCCTCGCAGCCGCCACCGTCGCCTCGCCTTGAGTCAGCTGGTCCACCGTCGCCTGAGGCGATTCAGCGTCAGGCGAAACGACACGTGCCGCAGCACCGTTTCCGGGCGATGCGGCAGGCGATACTTCGGGTGCTCCTTCTGGTGATGCTTCGGGCGATGCTTCCTCGCGTCCGGCTTGTGTTAACGGCAATACCCGCCGCAGGGCGGATCCCGTGAAACTCATCCGGTGCAGCGTCTGGAGCAGAAAGCCCATCCCCAGCAGGCCTGATACGGCAAACATCACCACGTTCAGTACGACCATGAACGGGTAGCTGGTCGTACTGACAGAGAAGAACGCCACGATCGGCCCGAACGATGCCAGAACAGCCAGCATGACCGCTGTGGCGGCGATCAGCAGACGCAGGATCGCCCCAAAACGCAGCCGGGAACCCACCAGGGCATTGAACACATACAATGACGGAAAGGTGATCACCAGAGTCAGCAGAAACAGCAGCGGCACCTTCGACATGCTGGCTCCGGCCTGGTCAAACGCCTGTCCCCCGGTGCGCATCAGAGCAAACGATGCCATGCACAGTCCGTATGCTCCGCCGAGCAGCACCATCAGGACCGTCATTCACGGCAGGGGGATGTCGACCTCCCCCCGCTCGAGCACCCGCGCATCAGTCGCCTCTCCGCGGAGCACGCGATCCAGACTGCGAAACCATGCCAACATGGAAGATCTCCCCGCGACCAGGCCTGACTTTCGGTGGTCCATAAATCAGCTTACGGCGGACTGACACCGTGCGTTGGCGTTTTTCCTCAGGCAGCCCGGTCTGCACTTTCGGTGATCGGCGAACATCGTCGCCGAAATCCTGTAACACGGGCCACCTGATTTCGCTTCGGAGAAGAGAATCCGTCCGGGTCTCAGGAAAACCTGACTCGGCGGACAGACTGTCGCTTTCCACCAGCCTGCGGAGTCGAACCATGCGTCGCCTGTCTGCCAGAATGTTTTTTCCTTCTGTTTCCCGCCGTCGATCCCGCTGCTCTTTCGGCCGGCACACCGAGACCGTCGAAGTTCGAACTGTTCCGGCCATCGGCGGGCTGAACACGCTCGGACTCACGGCCGCAGCGGCGCTTGCGACCGATGATGCCGGAAATGTCATTGGCGATCACAATCCGGATGAGACTCTGGCCATGGCGAGTACGACGAAGATCATGACGAACCTGATCGCGCTGGAAATGAGTGCGCCCGGTAACCCGGACGGCATCAGTCGCGAGGATCTCGTTACGGTCGGCTGGTATCCTGCCAGAGCGTGAGGCAGCACGACCAATGGTGCATCCGCGCCGGCAGGAGCGTCACAGTCCGATTCGCCGCTGAACGGTCCGCGAGTCGGCGAGGTTTTCACGCTGCAGGATCTGATCGACCTCTCATTGCTTTCTTCGGACAACGAAGCCACTCAGGCAATTGCGGAGC
>SYLK01000256.1 GCA_005809115.1 Planctomyces sp.
CCGCTGGTGGCCTGATACGTACTCACCACACCGCGGCGAACGCGGGCTGCGTCGTGCAGTGGTTTCAGGGCCAGTGCCATCTGAGTGGTTGAGCAATTGGGACTGGCGATTATGCCCCGGGCGTTCAGAGCCGCTTCCGGATTGATCTCCGGAATGACCAGAGCCACTTCGGGGTTCATCCGCCAGTAACCCGATTCGTCGATCACGCGAGCGCCGGCCTTCAATGCCGATGGCAGATATTCTGCTGCGACGTCATCCGGAGTACTGGCAATCACCAGGTCGGTTCCCGCAAAGCTGTCGTGGGTGAGTTCTTCCAGGACAACGGGATTTCCGTTAAACTGCACCTGCTGACCAGCGCTGCGAGCCGACGCGAGCAGGCGGAATTTTCTCGCTGGAAAGCGGCGTTCCTGCAGCAGCTGCAGGATGATTCGCCCGACAGCCCCCGTTGCACCGACCACAGCCACAGTGTCAAACACGAAAAATTACTCCCTTCAGAGACCGATTTCTTGACTCGCACACAGAATTCCTGACTCGCAGGCAGGAAAAATACCGTACCCGCGAGAAAATTCAAATTCTGTCAGACAATCTTCCCCTTATCGCTTCTCCAACTGATGCTGTGGCTGCCAACGAACGAGATGAATTTCTGAACGCATTCAGGAACTGTGTCAACCTGTTGCCCCGGGAGACTGAGCGTGCGCTCGCCGGACTGTTTGACCTCTCCGCCCAGCGACTGGTTCGCCTGGCGGTCATGGTGACGGGGAACCAGGCGGACGCAGAGGACGCACTGCAGGCAGCGTTTTCCCGCATCGCCGCCAAACCTCGCCTGCTCGCAAATGCCAACACGCCATGGCCTTATCTGATCCGCATCGTCCGCAACGAATCGCTGCGGCTGTTGCAGTCTGGAAGGCATGGGCGAGCGGAAACAGAGGTTCGCAGCGTCTGCCAGCCGTCGGTGGAGGCGTCACTGGTGCACGAGGAAACCGCAGATTCGATCCGAAGAATTCTCCGGTCACTCCCGCCGGCACAGTACGAAGTTGTGATCCTCAAGCACTGGGAAGACCTGACTTTTGCCGAAATCTCAGAGGCCCTTGGACTTTCCCAGAATACTGTGGCCAGCCGGTATCGGTATGCGCTGGAAAAGCTCCAGCGCAGCCTTGAACCATTGACCAGGTGATCAGAAATCCACCTCAGTAACACTGCCGACCCATGACTCAGAATCTTCCCAGCCTGCCTGATCCATTGCTCCCGGAACATCAGTTGATCCGCGGGGCAGCCGTCCTGCCGGTGCTGTCTCCGGACCTGCGGCAGCGCGTCCTTGCTGACTGCCGCCAGCAGATCTGGATTGCGCGGTGGAAATTTCGAATTTACTGCGGAGTTTCTGTGCTGGCCCTGTGTGGTGTGGCGATTCTGGCGATCTGGAGCCTGCGTCATCCGCCGGAGAGTACTCCCGAAAAGCCGAATGTTTCGGAACCGCTGGTTCCGGAAGGCAGTTCTCCGGGTTATTCCGGGGCGGGGAACGGCGCCGGATGGTCAAACAAGAATGAGGGCGGGATCTCGTCGTCGCCTCCGTAACGCAGACATCCTGACGAACGATATGAGCGAGTGGTTTCTGTCATTGCCTCCGGTTGTTCAGGCGTTACTCGCAGGTTTGTTTACCTGGTCTGTCACTGCACTGGGGGCCGCGGTCGTGTTTTTCACGCCGCAAGTCAATCGGAGGCTGCTGGATGCGATGCTGGGATTTTCTGCCGGAGTGATGCTGGCTGCCAGCTACTGGTCGCTGCTGGCACCCGCGATTCGGATCTCAGAATACGGGCGCTTGCCCTCCTGGCTGCCGCCCGCAATCGGTTTCATGGCAGGGGGCGCGATTCTGTGGATGCTCGACCGATCGCTGCCACACCTGCACCCGGGCCTTGCCATGGACAAGGCCGAAGGTCCCGCAACCGCAGCCCGTCGAGCTGTGCTCCTGGTCCTCGCAATCACGCTGCACAACATTCCGGAAGGTCTGGCCGTGGGTGTGGCATTTGGTGGCGTGGTTCAGGGCGTTCCCTCAACCAGTGTGAGTGCGGCCGTCGCCCTGGCCATCGGTATCGGAATTCAGAACGTTCAGGAGGGGATGGCCGTTGCGCTGCCGTTGCGGGGTGAAGGAATGGGCCGACTCAAGAGTTTCTGGTATGGTCAGCTTTCTGCGCTGGTTGAGCCGATTGCGGCCATGCTCGGGGCCTTTGCCGTGGTGTTCGCGGCGCCGCTGCTGCCTTATGCTCTGAGTTTCGCCGCGGGAGCGATGGTCTATGTCGTGGTGGAAGAGTTGATTCCGGAGTCACATCAGGCAGGCAATGTCGATCTGGCGACGATGAGCCTGATGGCCGGTTTTGCTCTGATGATGGTGCTCGACGTGGCGCTCGGATGAACGCCGCTGTGCGGCTTCGAGGCATGACAGGATTCCCTCCGCCCGGCCGCCCCGCTCACGGCATGGAGTCGTCAGTTTCGTGTCAACGACCGGTCAGGCGTACAGTCGTGGCCTGGGGGCCTTTGTCACCCATTTCCTCAGCGAATCGCACTTCACTCTCGAGATCCAGCTCATCAAATCGGTCGTCCAGGACGGCGTTCCGATGGAAATAGACGCGGCGTCCCTCAGTTGTCGTGATGAAGCCATAGTCTTCCAGCGGAAACAGTTCGGAAACCCGGCCTGTGGGCACAGCGGCGTGCGACTTGACGTCACCCCGCATCTCACGCACGTAGTCTTCCAGAATCCGCCGCATGGCCCTGAACGCATCACGGATTGCCACGTGCGCGTCAACATGTGCCTGCTGTTCTTCCGGATGGCGGCTGACGACGAGTTCTCGCTCGGGAACAGCGATCACGATCCTGACTTCGAAAAGTCTTCCTTGTCGCTGGTGATGGTGAGGAAGTGCAATCGTAACATGGCAGCTGGTAATCCGCTGGCAGTATTGCTCCAGGCCTTCCACCTGCGCCTGAACTTCCGCCACCAGCGTCTCGGAACGTTCGATTCCACGAAAAGTGATTTCCGGAGCAACCTGCATAAGATCTCCTTCATTGCCTGAACAGGACACTCCCGCTTCAGCGGAGTGCCCGCAGCTCACGCCACAGTGTGCAAAAATTCGCAGGAGCGCCGCATGGCGATTGATTTCCGGCTCATCGTCAGCCACGGCAATTCTTAGCGCCATCTTTATAAGACGATCCTCACAGAACTGATCAATCCGTGACAACGATCCCCCCTGACTCTCGGAGGCGGTATTCGTGCTTCCGAGTCTCACCGCCCAGCGGAGCGCGACGAGTGACAGCGACGCAATATTCGTGCCACTGCCACGCTGGTTCTGATTCGAGACGCGGCGTTGACAGCACGTCCGGGACGGCTGACGGACCATGTTGCGGGCAGACTGGCGGAGTGCGGAGGCGACGCAACTGTCGCGCATTGCGTGCTTGTCCGCACACGGAGGCAGCCTGCGTCAGCGGCATCGGAAAACCTCACTGCGGAGCAGTCGGTTGCGCTGTGCGTCCGAAAACCTGACTGCGACCGGATCGGGCGGAGGATGTGGCATGATGTTTGCCAGTCATGAACGGGGTCGGATGATGATTACCTCCTGCGCATGTGCCACGGATTCGGGAATGCCCTGCCGGCAGATCCGTCTGCGGCAGTGTTGCGAAGGTCAGATGGCAATGCTGCGTCTCCTGACAGGAACTGACAGTTTGAAGGCGCAATCGTGAATGACCAATGCGTTTCTGCTGCGGCGCCGGAAGACGGGGCTTCCGATGAGTCCCCTGATCAGCCACAGGCCTCTGGATACGGTCAGCGCGGACCTCGCCGAAGCCTGGAAGGTCTTCTGATTCGCACGCTGCTGAATCGTCTCGGACGGCCTCCGATCCGTGTGGTGCTCCCCTGCGGCACAGTGGTGTGCAATTCGCCCGCACCGCCTCAGATAACCGTTCGCATCCGGAACCGACGTACGCTCTGGTCCTTGTTGTGGCAGCCCAGCATTGGATTTGGCGAAGGCTATCGCAGGGGAGCGATTGAGGTTGATGGGGACCTGGTGACGCTGTGCGAACTTGTCGAACCGACTCAGGGGGCAACGCGAGGCCGGTTTTGGAGGGGAGTTCGCGGCAGCCGGCGCCGGCGTGCTGCCGATCCGCAGGCCTCGCGGGACAACATTCACCGTCACTATGACCTCGGCAACGATTTCTATCGGTTATGGCTTGACACGCAGATGGTCTACACGTGCGCGTACTTTCCCGTACCGTCTGCGTCACTGGAAGAGGCGCAGACTGCGAAGCTTGATCTCGTGTGCCGGAAGATGAATCTGCAGCCCGGACAGTGCGTGTTTGAGGCTGGTTGCGGCTGGGGGGCTCTGGCTCTGCATATGGCGCGAAATTATGGGGTGCGTGTGGTTGCCTGGAATATCTCTCGGGAGCAGGTCGCGTATGCTCAGGAGCGCGCTCGTGTGGAGGGGTTGACTGACCAGGTCCGATTCATTGAGGATGACTGGCGGGCGATGCGGGGGCGGTGTGATGCGTTTGTTTCGGTCGGCATGCTGGAACACGTGGGACCTGAGAACTATCGCGAGTTCGGCCGTTGCATCGATCAGGTGCTGAGCCCGAACGGAACTGGTCTGATTCATACGATTGGTCGCGACATTCCGGAACGCATCGACGGCTGGACGGAGCGGTACATTTTTCCCGGTGCTGAGCCCCCCAGTCTGGGGCAGATGATGGAGATTTTCGAGCCATGCCGCATGGTGATCCTGGACGTGGAGAATCTGCGACTCCATTATGCGCTGACTCTGGAACACTGGCTGGCACGGTTTGAGGCGCGGTCAGCACAGATCCAGTGCCTGTTCGATGAGTCGTTCGTGCGGGCATGGCGGCTGTATCTGGCTGGTTCCCTGGCAGCTTTTCGTTGCGCTTCCCTGCAGTTGTTTCAGGTCGTCTTCACGCGCTGCGCAAATAATCACATCCCCTGGACGCGCCGTGACGCGGAAGCAGGGTTTCGATGACAGCACAACCGGCGGTTGAGTGTGATGTACTGATTGTGGGCGGCGGCCCGGCGGGGTCAACCTGTGCGTGGCAGCTGGGAGCCAGCGGTTTCGATGTGCAGGTGATTGACCAGGCGATCTTCCCGCGCCACAAAGTCTGCGCCGGCTGGATCACGCCCCAGGTCGTCGCCTCACTGGCTCTGGACCTGGATGAATACCGAAAGGGGCGTGTGCTGCAGCCCATCAGCGGGTTTCGTGTCGGGATCTGCGGCGGTAACTCGGTCACCGTTTCATACGATCAGCCGGTCAGTTTCGGGATCCGCCGCTGTGAGTTTGACGAATTTCTGCTGCGTCGCGCGAATGTCCCGGTTCACGAAGGTGTTTCTGTTCGCTCAGTTCAGCGAGACAACCACGGCTGGCTGATTAATCAGCAATACCGATCGAAACTGCTGATTGGTGCGGGTGGCCATTTCTGTCCGGTGGCCAAATGGCTGCACTCGCAGCAGAAGGATGCGACACCCGCGCGGGTCGTTGTTGCCCAGGAAGTGGAATACCGGCTGACGAGCCGGGAATCTGAGACCTGCAGAATTCAGCCGGACATGCCGGAGTTGTACTTCTACCCGGATCTGGCGGGGTATGCCTGGTGTTTTCGCAAGGGCGATTATCTCAATCTGGGGCTGGGCCGTGAGAACGAACGCAGTCTGGGTCAGTACCGCGACCGGTTTGTCTCATGGCTGGTCGCGACGGGGCGGCTCGCGGCGCCGCCGAACGCCGTGTTCAAAGGGCACGCCTACCGGCTGGACTCGGCACCACGCGAATCGACATTTGCCGACGGCGTGCTGCTGATCGGCGACGCGGCCGGTCTGGCCAGTCGCCACAGCGGAGAAGGCATTCGGCCGGCCGTCGAATCGTCGCTGATCGCCTCTCGGGTGATCGCCGAATGGCTCGAAGGCACGGGGACAAAGTCACTGCAGGGATACGGTGCGGAACTGTCTCGGCGGTTGGGTCCGTCAGCGGCCCTGGGTCAGCCGCAACACTCGGGGTTTCTGCGGCCCTGGCTGGCAGGGCCGTTGCTCTCAAGTTCCTGGTTTGTTCGCAGAGTCGTGCTGGACCGCTGGTTCCTCAACTCGCGGCAGCCGGCTCTGATGCCACCAGCGAATGGGGCGGAATGCCGAAAGGCCGTGGCTCCGGCCGACGCGCCGTGACAGGAAACCCGCCGGAATCTGCAGCTCGGCCCGAGATTCCACCTTTCGGGAACGATCCGTGACCCGGTGTCCCGTGGCAGCGCACGCGGCTCCATGCACGCGCTCAGGAGCAGGCACGGCTCATGGCATCTGTATTGCCCAGGTTCCAGCCGAGTGCAAGAACGAGTTCTGGAGTGCATCGATTCCAGAAAAGGTGTCGCCAGGTGTCGCCCGCCGGATTTGAACGGCTGAGCAGAAATCCGCGATTTTCTTGCGGGAGCACCTGATCGATATAGTGCCGGTCTCGCAGGTCTGCGACAAGCTCGGGGTGAATGTCGTCAACGTCGCCAGGTACAGAACCAGTTCTTTGAGAGCGGCGGACTAGTGCTCTGTCACAGCTAAAAAGTCGGATTGGCAGAATGATGAAAATCGAGGAAACTGCATGGCACAAGGAGGTGCGTCATGCGGAAGTTATA
>SYLK01000257.1 GCA_005809115.1 Planctomyces sp.
GGAAGGCCGCCCGGCACCGCGGCTTTCGTACGCGTTTCCGGAGTTTCGAGCCTTCGTGGTCTCGCTGCTCCGCGAGATGGCCGGTTACCCCGTCGACGGCGTGTGTCTTCTCTACAACCGCCGGCCGCCGTTTCTGGAATTCGAGCCACCCGTTGTGGAAGGGTTTCGCAGCCGGTTCGGCAAAGACCCTCGGGAACTGGACGACCACGACCCGCGGTGGCTGGCCTGGCGGGCCACGTTTCTGACAGATTTTATGCGCGAAGTGCGAACTGCGATGCAGGACGTGGCACGGCAGCAGAACCGCACCAGACCATTGGAGATTTCCGCAGTGGTGATGAGTACCGAAGCAGAGAATCGCTACTACGGACTGGATCTGGAAGCCTGGGTGCGGGACGGACTGGTGGATACATTGATTCCCTACACGTCCGTTCCACGACTCAACAGTGCCCTGGATTCCTGGGTCAGTCCGGACGATGCCGGCTGGTTTCGGCGGATCACGGAGGGCACAACCTGCCGACTGGCATTGAACATCATGCCGCGTCAGCTTCCGGCAGAGATGTATTTTTAGCGAGCCCACGGGATTTACGAAAGCGGCGTGCAGCACCTGTTCTTCTGGGACTGCAACGATCGGCATGACTACAGCGTCAACTGGGACGCGCTCCGGCGGCTGGGACATCGGGAAGACATCGCCGCCTGGATTCGCTCCGGCTCACCGGCATTTCCCGGAACCGTCAGTGAACTGACCAAACTGGCCGACTGGGACCTGTCGTATGCCACACCCGGCTGAGGGGTCAGGGCCTGCCGCGGCTCAGAGGCTGTTCCCTGCCGGTGATGTTGCTGCCGTCAGCCGGGGACGTGATACCGGGTCGCGGTGTCAGGCGCCCTCGATCACGACTGCGCTCGCCTGGCCCATGCGCGTCACACAGGTTTTCAGGAAGATCTTATTCGTTGTGGCGAGATGCTGATCCCGCACGACATTCAGTGGAGCTGCCGGATCCGGAGTTCTGTAATTCAGTGTTCTGGGCACGAACCCCTGCTGCAGTCCCAGCAGTGAGGCAGCAATTTCACAAAGTGCAGCCCCACTTCCGGAACTTCCCAGATAGCTCTTGATCGCCGTAACTGGAACGGTGTCAGCCTGATTCCCCAGAACCCGACGGAGCCCGCTGGCTTCCAGCTGGTCACGCCGGGGATGACCGGAGGCATTGGCATTGACGTGCCCCAGTTCGGCCGGTGAGATTCCGGCAGCGTGGAGTGCCGCCGCAGCCGCCTGGCAGATGGCTGCGGGTTCATCGGCAGTTCCGCGGATGTCTGCGACGCTGCTGGAACCACTCCCCAGAACCGTCCCCAGAATTCTGGCACCGCGAGCTACCGCATGTTCACGGGCTTCCATGATCAGGGTACACGATGCTTCGGCCAGAACTTCACCTGTGCGCTCGCGATCGAATGGTCGACAGCGTGTTTCAGCCGGGCCCTCGGCCAGAGTGTCCCAGAGTGAGTACTGGCATGCCTTGGCCACCTGCAGCCGCGTTCCGGTAACACCCGTGATCATTACATCCGCGCGATTGCGACGGATCGTATTCGCCGCTTCGGCCATCACGAGGGCCCCCGAAGCTTCATCATGGGTGATGGAATTGTTGGGACCACGCGCGTCAAGCGCAATCCCGATATGGCATCCCGGCATGTTCGGCAGATAGCGCAGCAGCCACAGTGGCTCCATTCCCTTCAGGCCGCTCTCGCCCCACTTTCGGAAGTCAAACACCTCGCGGTCACCCGCCTGCGACAGCGACTTCACCACGCCGCCCACCAGCACCTCCGGCGGACTGGACATCAGATTCGCCCCGAAGTCGACCCCGATCCGCTCCGGCGGCACGCTCCCCGGCTCCAGCCCGGCATCTGCCATGGCCTGAATCGCTGACGCCACCCCGAGCTGGATCTCGCGACACATCACCTTCAGGCTTTTTCGCAGATCCCTGAGGTGAACTTTCTTCGCAGTCTCATCATTGAAATCACTGACCTCGCCACCCACACAATCCGGTGTGCCAATGAATGGGGTCAGCTGCACCTTGTGAAAACCGCTGCGCCCGGCGGAAATTTCCGACCAGAATTTCTCACGGCCAATCCCCAGGGGCGAAAAAATCCCGATTCCCGTGATGACAACGTCGCGTGATGAAGAATTCGACATGTACAGTTACTCGGTCGCGTGTGTGAGTTCCCGGCAACGGGTGGCATTCAGTCAGGCACGAAATCCTGACCCATTCTGTATCCGACGACTGCTCCGAGGCGTCGCCCCGTCCAGAGCTGCCAGAACCATCGCCCAAATCCCAAAGTGTATCAGGCTTTCCATCTCAATTCTGCGCAAAGGATCCGATTAAAAGTAAACATCTGATCAGATGCCTGAGAATCGTGGTCAGGTGAACTGAATTACCGGCAGACACCGAACACAAGGCTGGCATTATGTCCCCCGAAACCAAAGCTGTTCTTCATTGCGCGGCTGACTCTCATTGACCGCGCTTCATGCGGCACATAGTCCAGGTCACATCGTTCGTCGGGGTGGTCCAGATTGATCGTGGGTGGCACGGTCTGATGACGCAGCGCCTGAACGCAGAATACCGACTCGACTCCACCAGAGGCACCGAGCAGATGCCCGAGCTGGCTTTTTGTGCTGGAGACAGCCAGCCCATCCGCATGACTGCCGAAGACAGCGCGAATCGCGTTGGATTCGGCCACATCGCCCAGCGGAGTACTGGTTCCGTGTGCATTGATATAGTCGATCTGATCCGGATTGAGACCGGCATCGGAGATAGCGGCGTGCATGGCGTGGGCCGCACCGGCTCCCCGGACATCGGGAGCGGTGAGGTGCGTCGCGTCGGCAGACATGCCGTATCCGAGAACTTCGGCGAGGATGTCAGCGCCACGGCTGCGGGCGAACTGCAGTTCTTCCAGCACCAGCACTCCGGCACCTTCGGACAGGACGAAGCCGTCGCGATCCTGATCGAATGGGCGACTGGCTTCGGCCGGAGATTCGTTCCGAGTGGAAAGCGCATTCATGCGGGCGAATCCGGCGATACCCATCGGCGTCAGAGCGGCTTCTGTGCCGCCCGCGATCATCACATCCGCCATGCCCCACTGGACCAGGCGGAATGCATCGCCGATCGCATTCGTCCCGGATGCACAGGCAGTGCACACTGCGGTATTTGGACCTTTCAGTCCCCAGTAGACCGAAATGTTTCCGCTGGCTGCATTGATAATCAGTTTGGGGATCATGAACGCTGAAATGCGCTCCGGACCGCGGTCAAACAGCCGGGAGTGCTGCTCTTCAATCTCATCCAGCCCTCCGATCCCACTCCCGATCAGCACGCCGAACCGAAAAGGATCTCCGCGGGTGAAGTCAATCGCTGCCTGGGCGATCGCCTGATGCGCTGCAACCATGGCAAACTGGCTGAAGCGATCGATTCGGCGCAGCTCGCGGCTGTCCATCTGCAGCCAGTGGAGCGGGTCAAACTGCCGGATCTCTCCGCCGAACCGCACTTTGAAATCGCGACAGTCGAATCGCTGGACTGTGCTGATCCCGCTGCGCCCGGCGCAGACGGCCTCCCAGACCTCCCGAGTCTCACAACCCAGTGGTGTGACGACGCCAAGTCCTGTCACCACAACTCGACGTCGCAACATGATCCAGCTCGACCACGACAATGAAACCCGGATCCCACCCTGGCCGTCGTCCAGGCCCGGGTGAACCCACGAAGGAATGTCACGACTGCAGAACGGTGGTCGCTGCATTCACCTGCTGAATCTCCGACGATTCGGGGAACGTCACCTGCGATCCGCCTGGAGACGCGCAATCGTGTCAGGACTTCGCCTCGATATACGTAATCGCGTTCCCGACCGTCTTGATCTTGTCGTAGTCCTCGTCCGGAATTTTCACATCAAACTCGTCTTCCAGCGCCATCACAAGTTCCACGATGTCCAGCGAATCGGCCTTCAGGTCATCGACGAAGGAACTCTCCCGACTGATCTCTTCTCGGGGAACATCCAGCTGGTCACTGACGATGCCGATCACTTTTTCTTCGATAGACACTGCTGAAATCCTCCAACCAGATAAGTCCTGATTTCCGCCGGTATCGTCTGCCGGATGCGAATCCAGGGGGGCCTTTGATGCTGAGATGAGCTGGCTGCCGAGAAGAAAATGCAGCCGAGCCGCGAACTGTGCGGAAGATATACCGGGTTTGCGAATTCGTGTAAACCCGACCATTCCGGATGACGCGGATCCGACAGTGAATTCCCGCAGCGAGCAATCTCCTGAGGAAATCCTGTCTTCACCGGGAAACCATCACAGTCAGCCGGTTTCGTCCGCTGAATCATTGATTGAGGTACAGTTGGTCCGGCGACTGATTCGCCGGAGCAGTCCGCGGAGCACTTTCCCGGGACCAACTTCGTAGAAATCCGTACAGCCCTGTGACAGCAGCTGGCTGACCGAATCTTCCCATAAGACGGGGCTGAGAACCTGTCGTACCAGCAGCTGCCGGATTTCTTCCGGGTCGGCATGCGGACGCGCATCGACATTCGAAATGACGGGAATCTCGGGGGAATGGATGGTGATGTCGGCCAGCACAGCTGCCAGGGCTTCATCCGCCGGTCGCATGATGTCCGTATGAAACGCGCCTGCCACCGCCAGCGGAATCGCGCGGCCACCAGCCGCTTCGGCCAGCTCCGCAGCCCGCTCACAAGCAGCGTTTTCTCCGCTGACGACAATATTTCCCGGACACAGAAAGTTGGCAATGCGGATGACACCCTGCGCCGATGCCTCGTCACAGATCTGACTGACCTGCGGTCGATCCAGCAGCAGAATACTGACCATCCCCGAGGGTGTCGCGTCGGCCGCTGCCTGCATGGCCTGTCCGCGCCGCTCCACCACGCGCAAACCGTCCTCAAAGGACATGGCCCCGGAAAAGACCAGCGCCGTATATTCGCCTAGACTGAGCCCGGCCGCCATCTCGCAGCTCAGTACCACCTCCGGCCTGTCTGCCCGCAGCTTCTCCAGCGCTGCCAGACTGGTCACAAAAATCGCCGGCTGACTGATCACGGTCGAGTCCAGCTCGGACGCCGGGCCCTCAAAACACAGTCGCGCCAGATCGAACCCCAGGATCGCGCTCGCGCGAGTGTACAATGACGCTGCCGCTGGATACTGGGCCGACAGGAGACGACC
>SYLK01000258.1 GCA_005809115.1 Planctomyces sp.
CATTACCAGCGCACTGACGGACCTGCTGGGATCCTCAAATGTCGCCGCCCTCGATCTGGCCAGCAAATATCAGCAGTTTGGCGAGACACTGAGGAAATCCGTACAGGAGCGAATTGACGACGAATACGGACTCGAAATTCCTCAGCTGATCATTGTCAATATCTCGCTGCCGGAAGCCGTGGAAAAGGCACTGGATACTCGCACCAGCATGGGCGTGATCGGTGATCTGAATCGTTTTCAGCAGTACCAGATGGGGCAGGCCATGACGATGGCCGCGGAGAATCCGTCCGGCGGAGGTGCCGCCGAAGGGATGGGCCTGGGACTCGGATTTGCCATGGCCGGGCGAATGATGCAGCCGGGCGGAATGGCTGTCGGAGCCCCGGGCACTGCCGGAGCGCCGGGTACTGCTGGTCCGCCGCTGCCACCCGCTGCGGCCTGGCATGTTGCCGTCAACGGACAGACGACGGGGCCGTTCACGCTGGAACAAATCGCCGCCGGGGTGGTGGCCGGACAGGTCAGTCGTGCAACACTGGTCTGGTCGGCCGGCATGTCCGGCTGGCAGGCTGCCGGTGACACTCCTCAACTGGCCGGCCTGTTCGGGCCTCCGACCCCGCCGCCCCCACCGGCTCCCTGAACTGCTGCCCGACTACTGACAGCGCGTCGGCTGATTTGTCACGAGTCCTGACTTTGGAAAAGGCCCGCGGAACTGTCTGACACGGGGTCGACGAGATGACTGACCCACCTGCCGACAATGATGCCGCGGCATCGCAGCCACCGCTTCGAGCTGAACCAGCCACAGAGACGGACACCGACGGGCCACTTGATCTCCGCCGGCGGGATGTGCATACACTGGACGCGGGACGCACATTTGATGACGGCGAAGGGCGCGTCTTTCCCTGTGAAAGCTGCGGGGCAGATCTTGAGTTCCATATCGGCAGCCAGAGCCTCAAGTGCCCCCACTGCGGCCATGTTCAGGAGATTCAGCATCCGGTCGATGCCGTGCCGGAGGAGCAGGATTTTGAGGCCATGCTGGCACAGGTCCTGCACTGGCGTGAAGAGCGGAAACAACAGACCGGCGACGATGCCCCGCACGAAGTCGCCGGGGGACTGCAGGAGCTGCGCTGCGAATCCTGCGGCGGCAATGTGGAATTCATCGGCACCCTGACCAGCACACACTGCCCCTACTGCAGTGCACCGGTACAGCTTGAACACGCCCATCGAGCGACAGAAAAACGGATTCCCGTCGACGGCGTCCTGCCGTTCCAGATTGATCGCAGACATGCGCAGGCCAACCTGGGGCAGTGGCTGAATTCTCGCTGGTTTGCCCCGAATGACTTCAGAACTCGGGGAACTGACGAGAAATTCAACGGCATTTATCTTTCCTACTTTACCTTCGACGCGATGACGTTTTCCTCGTACAGCGGACGACGGGGTGAGCATTACTATGTCACCGTGGGCAGCGGGAAAAATCAGCGGACAGAACAGAGGACGCGGTGGTATCCTGCCAGCGGATCGTTTCAGCGGTTTTTCGACGACATTCTGGTGCTGGCGAATACGGGTCTGCGGCGAGATTTCATGCTCGCGCTGGAACCCTGGCCGGTCCTGAAGGTGGTCCCGTTCGATCAGCGAATGCTGGCCGGATTCATGGCACGCACCTATGACATCGAACTGGACCCGTGCTTTGCTGAGGCGAAGCTGCGGATCGATGCGGCACTGCACACAGAAGTCTGCCAGCGCATCGGCGGCGATACGCAGCAGGTTGACTCCATCAATACCCGCTGTGAGGCCATCACGTTCAAGCATCTGCTGCTGCCCACATGGCTGCTGGCCTGCCGCTATCGCGGAAAATCGTACCAGGTCTTCATCAACGCCGCCACGGGCGAAGTGCAGGGCGAACGCCCCTACAGCGTCTGGAAAATCCTGTTCGCATCGGTCACGGCAGCAGTCGTCGCGTCGTTGATCTGGTGGTTGTCACAGAAATGAATCAGCTTCGCGGCAACCGGCGGACGAATTGCCGCAGGCGTTCCAGATCGGCTCCGTCAGGATGTCGGCGATTGATGCCCCCCATCAGCCAGAGCGGGCCCACGGTGTCCCAGCCCCGGCACGAAAACTCATCCACGACCCGACAGCCTTTCCGCCGAAGCCGCCGACGCAGCGCCGCGTGCTGCCAGCAGCGCAGGATCGGAAGTCCCGCTGTGGAAAAGATAAACAAGGTCCGGGGCGGATGCTCCCAGTGATCCACCAGCCGCAGCAGGCTGCGGTGGTGACGACCGAAATAGATTCCCGACCCGATCCCGACCAGTTCACGCGCCCGACCATCGAATCCCGCTGCTTCCTCGGCCGTGAACAGGTCGGCCGACAGCTCTGCCGCCAGGATCGCCGCCAGTTTCGCCGTATTTCCGTGGTGGACGGAGGCGTACACGATTGCCGGACGCGCACTGGACGCTGTCATGGTGTCGCTGCTCATCAGTCAGAATTTCGCTGGTTGTCTGCCGCCGGCGGCGGAGTACCGGCGGCGGAGCGTCGGATGATAACGAATCCAGCCGTGTGAATCTCTCCGCCCCGCCGGCTCTGCGGTCCATTCTGGCAGCAGGAATGCCCGTCGCGCAATGGCCATGGTGTGATGATCATATTTTTTTGCCGCGGGCGAATCGCTCCGCGACCAGGAGATACCTTCCCGACGGACATCATCGTCGGGCCTGGCGAGCAGCTGCACCACGCTGGCCCGGCATCAGCGCAGATAGATGCTGTACCAGTACCACTCTTCAATCGGGGCCACTGCCGAGAGTGGCGGAAGCGGAAACGGAAAG
>SYLK01000259.1 GCA_005809115.1 Planctomyces sp.
AGTTTTCGGGGCGACATCGTCAATCGCAATACCTTCACGGATCAGGATCGTCGGCCCGATCCTCAACTGCTGCTGCGAGCCTATGAGCGAGCGGCCCTGACGATCAATTATATTCGCGCCCTGTGCGAGGGTGGATTTGCCGACCTGCACCATCCCGAGAACTGGGATCTGGAATTCGTGCGGAACACGCCTGGATCTCGTCGGTATCAGCAGCTGCTCGATTCGCTGAGCAGCTCGATTCGCTTCATGGAGGTGATTTCTCCGGGTGAGCTGACGCAGCTGACACGCGTCGATTTCTTCACGTCGCATGAGGGGCTGCTGCTGCCCTACGAGCAGGCGCTGAGTCGGGCGGATCTGCAGCAGAAGTCCTGGTACAACCTGGGAGCGCACACGCTCTGGATCGGCGACCGCACCCGTGCCATCGACGGCGCACATGTGGAGTACTTCCGCGGAATTCGCAATCCGATCGGAGTCAAGGTCGGCAATCAACTGGCTGCGGATGAACTGCTGGATCTGATTCGCGTCCTCAACCCCGACAACGAACCGGGACGACTGACGCTGATTCACCGGTTTGGTGCCGAGAAAATTCGGTACCGCCTGCCGCCGCTGGTGGAGGCCGTGCAGCGGTCTGGTCTGCGTGTCCTGTGGAGCTGCGATCCGATGCACGGCAATACACAGACCACTCGCAGCGGCATGAAGACCCGATCGTTTGATGATATTATCTCGGAACTGATTCAGGCGTTTCGAATCCACCGGGAATGCGGTGGTCGGCTCTCCGGTGTCCACCTGGAACTGACGGGTGAAGACGTTACGGAATGTACCGGGGGCCCGGGCAATCTGTCAGAGTCCGATCTGGCACGCGACTACCGCAGTCAGGTCGACCCGCGTCTGAATTACGAACAGGCCATGGAAATTGCCTTCCTGATTGCCGAACAGATGAACTGATCGGGAGCCACGCTGGTTGAATCCATTTGTTCCGTCTGCGGATTCGTCCGAGGCTCCGGAGCGTCCTCCGGCTCACGTGCGGCTGGCGCGCGCCCTGGCCGTTGACAGCGCTGTGGGCTACGCCGTGCTGTCCCGCGTCTGGCAGCTGCTGACCGGTCCCGTGACTCAGCTGCTGATCGTGATTCATCTCACGCCGGGTGCACACGATTATTACGTCGCCTTCAGCAGCATGCTGGGACTGCAGATTTTCGTGGAACTGGGACTGCACGTTGTGCTGATCAACGTCGCCAGCCATGAGTGGTCGCGGTTGTCGCTCGTGGACGGCCGGGTGACCGGAGATCCGGTGGCCCGATCGCGGCTGATGTCGCTGGGGAAACTGATGCTGCGGTGGTATTCCGTGGCCGCCCTGATCTTTGCCCTGGCTGTGACCATTGCCGGATCAATATTCTTCCGTGATGCAGCCACGCCCCCGCCGGACGCGGCAGAGGTCCGCCAGTCGGTTGCCTGGTTTGCTCCGTGGCTGGTCCTCGTGCTGCTGAATGCTCTGCAGCTCTCACTGCTGCCGCTGACCGCGATCCTGGAGGGCTGCAATCAGCTGGCCGTGATCAACCGGACGCGATTCTGGCAGGGTGTGATCGGGACCCTGCTGGTCACAATGCTGCTCGCCACGGGCGGTGGACTCTGGGCGCTCGCCGGATCTGCGGCTGTCCGACTGGCCGGAGAAGCATACCTTGTCACTGGCCGGTACCGACGGTTCTTTGTATCACTGCAGCAACCCGTCACGGATGGAAGTATTCACTGGCGGTCCGAGATCCTCCCGCTGCAGTGGCGAATTGCCGTGCAGGGAATCCTGCTGTGGATGGTCAATCAGATGCCCGTGCTGGTGGTTTTTCGGTACTTTGGTGAGGGACAGGCGGCTCGTCTGGGTATGACCTGGACCATCCTGACGGCCCTGCAGTCCGCGTCACTGGCCTGGATTGAAACCCGCCGACCCCGCTTTGGCAGCCTGATTGCGGCCGGAGACTACCAGGAACTGGATCGGCTGTTCTTTCATCTGACGCGAATGTCGCTGAGCATCATGGCGGTGGGCGCGACGGCATTCACCGCCGGCGTCTGGTTCCTCGGAACACGCTCCGAATCACTGCTGATCCGCCTGTCCGGACGACTGCTGCCGGTGGCCCCGACGGCATTGTTTGCGGTCGCCCTGACCCTGCTGCAGTTTGCGCTGTGCACGAACCTGTATGTCAGAGCGCATAAGCGAGATCCGTTTCTGACGGCTTCGATCGTTTCGGGGCTGACCATCGCCGGGCTGGAATTCTGGCTCGGAAGTCTCTGGGGCGTCACGGGGGTGGCTGCCGGATATGCGATCGGCGTTTCCCTGGTTCAGGTGCCCCTGTGGACCGTCATCTGGTGGTCCGCACGCCGACAATGGCATCCCGGAGGAGCAGCGCATGTCTGACCTGCGACTGGAGCAGATCTGCTGCCCGTTATGCGGCTCTGCGGAATCTGATCGCGTGATCGAGGCGGTGGACAATCTGTGTGGAGTTCCCGGGCAATTTACGGTCGTTCGCTGCCGCCACTGCCGCCATCTGTTCATGAATCCGCGTCCGACGCTGGACTGCCTCGGTGACTGCTATCCCGCACACTATGGCCCGCACCTGTCGCTGCCGACCGGAGTGCCGCAGTCGTGTGCCCCATCACTGCCGGCGGCTGGCCCATCGCCGGGTGCTGGCACAGAGCCGGGTGCACGACCGTGGTATCTGCGATACCTGCCGCTGCGGTATGTTCCTGGCCTGCGACGCCTGTATTTCTGGCTGCTGAACGATCTGAGTCAGCCGGTTCCTGCCGCGGTGTCGGCGCGCCTGCCGAACACCGCGACAGAAGCCGGGCCACAGGCTCTGGAGATCGGCTGTGCCACCGGACGGTATCTGCGGCGTCTGCAGGAAGACGGCTGGGAGGTCACGGGAGTCGAGCCGGGAAAACGTCCGGCAGCCATTGCTCGGGCCGCCGGGCTCAACGTTCACTGTGGCTTCCTGGAATCCGCCGCCCTGCCGGAAGGTGGTTTTGATCTGGCAGCCGCCTGGATGGTGATCGAACATGTTCCCGACCCGCGTGACACTCTGACCCGCCTGTTTCGGCTGCTCCGGCCGGGCGGCCAGCTGCTGATCAGCATTCCCAATGCCGGCTGCTGGGAACCCGCCGTCTTTGGACGCTTCTGGTACGTCTGGGAGCTGCCGCGGCACCTGCACCACTTTACGCCAGCCTCGATCCGTCGTCTGCTGGAGCAGTGCGGCTTCGAATCCGTCTCTGTGCAGCACCAGCGAACCATTCTGAATCTGATTGGCAGCCTGGGGATGGCAATTCTGTCGCGCTGGCCGACGAGCCGGCTCGGCACCCGGCTCAAGTACTATCCGGACCATCCGCACGTGGCTGGTCAGTTGTTGTCTGCGCCTCTGGCGCATTTCCTGGCCCTTCTGAGGCAGGGCGGACGCCTGACGATATCGGCCCGCCGCCCGCCGATGGTTTCCTGAATCTGTGGAGCTGAGTTTTTTTCTGGCGGGACATCACCGAGCGGCAGGTTGCCGGTTTCCGATGTTCCGCCACGCGGCATTCACTGGGGGGCGTCGCTTGAAGATCCTGTTTCTGTCGTCGGGCGACCGAGTTCCTTCGGCGCGGTTCCGGATTCTGCCGTTCATCCGCCATTTTCGCGCCGACGGTCACGCCTGTGTGGTGGCGCACAGTTTCCCGCAGAAGTACGATTACTTCCCGTGGATGGGTTTTCGACCCAGTCAGCTCCTGAAGCGCAGCGTGCGCTGGTGGCACTGGCTGCGTGCCAGGCTGCAGCGATTCGACGTGGTTTTTATCGACCGCGAGATTTTTGACAACACGTCGATCGACATGGAACAGCGATTCCGTGAAGCCTGCGGTCGACTGGTGATCGATCTGGACGATGCTGTATTTCTGCGGTACCCGGAAAAGTTCGAGCGTCTGATGAAGCTGGCGGACCTCGTGGTCTGCGGCAATCGGTTTCTGGCGGATCACGTCCGTCCCCTGAACTCGGCGATCTGCCACATCCCGACCTGCGTCGATCTGGACGACTACGCCGAACGTCCACGTCCGGTCACTGGGACCGAGCCCCCCGTGGTCGGCTGGATGGGAACCAGCGGCAATCTGAAGTACCTCAGCGTCGCGGCGGAAGCGCTGCGAGTACTCGCCCGGGAGACTCGATTCGAACTGCGCCTGGTCGTGCCCGACACCGGGGCCCTGGCGGAAATTGATCTGCATGGGGTGCATGTGCGACACGAGCCGTGGAACCCGAAGCGCGAGGTGCTTCAGCTGCAGGGCTTTGATATCGGTCTGATGCCGCTGTTTGCAGATCAGACCTGGGACATCTACAAATGCGGCCTGAAACTCATCCAGTATCTGGCCGTGGGAGTTCCCGGGATTGCGGCACCGGTGGGAGTGAACTCAGAAATCCTTGACCATGATCAAAACGGTTTTGCCGCGCAGACGACCGACGAATGGCTGACCGCACTGCGAAGGCTCGCCGCAGACTCGGCACTGCGGAATCGGATGGGGCAACGCGGCCGGCAGACCGTGACCAGTCGCTACTCAATCCAGGCCAATTACCCGGTGCTGAAAACTGCACTGTTGCAGCTTGTGAATTCAGAAACCTGAGCGCATCAGCGGCGCACGGCCGGCTTTCTCCTGCGGGGCGGGTCTGGAATTCCGGCAGGGAAACGTTTCACGTCAGACCTGGAATCGTGTCACCGTGGTACACCTGATGGGGACGCTGGAGTTCGTCG
>SYLK01000260.1 GCA_005809115.1 Planctomyces sp.
AGAACATGGCTTCTTTCGCTCGGGTGTATTCATCCCATTTGTCGAGCGAAGCCATGTCGATCGGCGACAACTTCCAATGCTTGAGTGGATGACGTTCCCGTTCGGCAAATCGTCGACGCTGCTCTCGACGGCTGACGGAGAACCAGAACTTCACCAGGTGGATCCCGCTGCGGCACAGGTTGCGTTCGAACTCGGGCGACTGGCGCATGAATTCGCGATATTCATCATCGGAACAGAATCCCATGACGTGTTCAACACCCGCACGGTTGTACCAGGAACGGTCGAACAGCACGATTTCGCCGCGTGTCGGCAGGTGCTCCACATACCTTTGAAAATACCACTGGCCACGTTCCGCTTCCGTCGGCTTTTCCAGCGCGACCACGCGGGCGCCGCGAGGATTCAGGTGTTCCATGAACCTCTTGATTGTCCCGCCCTTCCCGGCCGCGTCCCGCCCTTCAAACAGAATCACGATGCGCTGCCCCGTGCTGCGAACCCATGCCTGCAGTTTCAGCAGCTCCACCTGCAGCCGGTATTTCTGCTTTTCGTACGAGCGGCGCGACAGCAGGAACTGATAGGGATAGCCGCCACTGCGCCATTCCGCTGACAGTTCATCATCCGTCCTGTCAGGGATCTCGGCTGCATTTGGCTCCACACTTTGCAGCAGAGCCTGCTGCAGGACCGCCGCATCGTCCGGCTAGGCTCCCTCCATGATGGCGGAAAGCACTCTGGCCAGCGTCTGCACATCGTGCGGCGGTACCTGACTGACGATATCACGCACTGCGTTGATTTTTGCCTCCTGAGCGGCCCGCGTGGTCTCCATGACAGACAGCCGCTGAATTCCTTCAGCCGTGACCGCTGGTACGATGTCACCGCTGGCCGCGCGCCGCGCATGTCCATTTTCCGATCCATTTTCCGCTGCTGCCGGCTGGCCGCGACGGCGCACCGTCGCCCTCGGAACTGATTTGACGACAACCCTGGCATTCGTCTTTCGGTTCATGGTGTGTGGGCATCCTGAACAGGATCAGTTTCGGGTGAATCCGCCGCTCCGCTGACCTGTGACGTGCCTGCACCTCAGCCATGCCGCGTTACCGGAAGTGAACCGCATCGGAGCAGACTGGAGCAGACAGACTGGAACGAGAACCGGCAGACACAGACAGGCATCGATCACGGTGCGAGCCCCACCCCCGGGGGATCGCGACGGAACGCATCGACTTGACAGACAGGCAGATTACTCACGATTGCTGTCGGCGTCCAGCAAAATTCGACTGCGGTTCGCACCGCCTCGCTCCTCCGGGAAACAACTCGTGCTGCACAGTGGCACCACATCCGTCGACATCACTATACTGCCGGTTCGCACTCGATCAGACGATCTCAACGAACTCTTCCCCTTCCCGAAATTCTCGCCAGGGAGATACCACATGCCGGTCTCATTGTTCCGGGCGTTCTGCCTGTCGCTCTGCGTGACAGTTGCGACATCCGCTGTCAGTGCCCAGGATTCCACAGCCGACCCGAACATCGCTGCCGCGCACAGGCCCACGATGATTCTGGAATCCGCAGTGTGGACCGAGCTGTTCAATGGACGTGACCTGTCCGGCTGGACCGGCGACGTGACAGGTTATGAAGTGGATCACGGAGTGCTCGTCTGTCGCAGGGGCGGCAAAAACCTGGCGACCGCCCGCGAATATTCCGACTTCGTGTTTCAGTTTGAGTTTCGACTGGAAGAGAGCGGCAACAATGGAATCGGAATTCGCGTGCCCCGGGACGGGTATCCGTCACAGGACGGGATGGAGATCCAGATTCTGGACCATGATGGTGATCGCTACAATGGCGATGCTGTCATGTCGGACGGCAAGACGCAGCGACTCAGCTGGCTGAAACCGTGGCAGTATCACGGTTCGATCTACGGCATTACTCCGGCGCGGACGGGTTATCTGAGACCGGTGGGTGACTGGAATTCGCAGACGATCGTTGCCATTGATGACCACATCATGGTGATTCTTAACGGTGCCGTCATCGTGGATGCGTTTCTCGACGACGTGACACCAGTCGACGGGACCGCTCATCCGGGAATGCACAACGCCAGCGGCCATATCGTGCTGGCGGGACACGACGATCGGGTGGAGTTTCGCAATTTGCGGCTCGCCGATTACTCAACGTCACCACCCCGACCGCAGTCCGGTGCGGACAACAGCCCTCCGGCGGGGTTCATGGCTCTGTTTAATGGCACGGACCTGTCGGGTTGGAAGGGCCTGACTCACGAGAATGCCAGCGAACGCCGCAGCCTTGCGGAAGAGTCGCGGAAGGCGGTACAGGACACCGCTGATGCCACGATGCGGCAGCACTGGAGTGTCACGGACGGCGTCCTGACGTATGACGGGAAGGGGCAGAGCCTCTGTACCGCCCGGGATTACGGCGACTTTGAATTCTACGTGGACTGGAAGATTCCGCCGGGGGCTGATTCCGGAATTTACCTCCGCGGTACACCGCAGGTCCAGATCTGGGATCCGTGGGATCCCCGACTGAAGCCCGGCCAGACTGCACCGACAACTCCAGCCGAATGGGTGACGCAGTACACCAACGGACGAAATCTTGGATCCGGAGGACTCTGGAACAATCGTCGGTGGCGGAATGCTCCGACTTCACTCGCCGACAGACAGCCGGTGGAATGGAACACGTTCCTGATCCGAATGGCAGGAGACAAAGTCACGATCTGGCTCAACGGCACCCTGATCGTCAACCGGGTTGCGCTGGAAAACTACTGGGACCAGACAGGACGAACTCCCCTGGCCCGTGCCGATCAGATCGAATTGCAGCACCACGGCAGCGAGCTGTTCTTCAGAAACCTGTACCTTCGCGAACTGCCGTATTAGTCGGCCCCGGACGCTGCCGCCATCCGGCTGGCTGTCCCCGATGGAATTCACCCGATCGGTTGCTGCGGAGACCGCGGGAATACCTTCCGCGCGTAGCGCGAGCCATCGGGGCTGTCTGCCCATGACGCGGAATCCGAGTCTGTAAATAATCTGGCAGACACTCACTGCGAAGGAAATGAACCGCCCGGTGCGGACCCGCACGCCGGGTGGTGTGGGAGGGGTTCAGCCGCAAGGCCGACCCCTGGCCCGATGTTGGTTCGTCGCGATGTGAAGCGCGGACGGTCTGACTGCTGCTCTTCAGCCTGGAGCCGATCAACGAGCGCATCAAGCGTTCCACCAGCTTCCGCGAGCAGGCGTTCGCGGACGGCATGTAGTTCATCGAGAATCGGATTTCTTGTCATCGTCATTGTCTCCGCCAAGGAATTCAGATGGAGTACAAATCAGCAATTGCCCGAATCCGTAATCATCTAAAAGGCGATAAACACGGGGCAACTCGTGGGCGTTTGCAATGTGCCTGCAATTCAGTGTCAGCAAGTATTGTACTGCCGCTACCGCAGCAGCGGCAACGTGAAGTGCGTCAGCAGTCGCTTTTGCGGGCATGATCGACGCGGACACAATCGCACGGGCCAGCGACCGAACGTCATCATCGATCGGAACCGTTGGTATTCCATTCAGCAATTTCAATCGATCTGCTGCCGCAGATGAATCACCAGCGCATGCCTCGTCAACGACAAGCTGCGACGTCACCAATTCGAACTTGGGGCGTTCGATCGACCACCAATCGCGGGCCTGCTGTTGAATCGCAGCGATCTGAATGTCGAAACTCGGCCGTGCGGTCGCGTGATGTAAACTGTGTCCATCGTGTCATCCTCTACCCGACGAACGAATTGCGAACTATGCGGCGGCAGGGATGCCGACGCACAATTCGCGCATCGAACTTTTCCGCTTCGCGGCGTTCGACGTGGTGTTCCGCGGAGCGCCCCGACCACGCCTCGACCAGCCAACCAGGGCGTCCTGCGGAATCCATCGCGCGGGGCGATGGACGCGACCCGAATTCTACCGTCTGGTCGGGTGGGGTTCAACGGTTTTCGGGAGATCACCAGCCGCCCCGGTCAGGCGGCTCGTGAGTGTGGAGCCAGTTCTGACAGGCGTCCGTCCCGATCGGGCCTCCCCAGAGTGCTTCGAAGCGGGCGGGCAGAACGGCGGAGCAGGATTCGGCACGAAGATTGCCACGTCAGTGCGCAGCAGGAAGAGACTTCCGGGCGGGTTGTCAGAAAACTTCGTTCCCCGGGAGGCTTGATCAGACGCCGGCAGACAGCCGGCAATCAGTTTCGACAGTCAGTTGTACGTGCAGCGTACGATCATCCATCATCGGACGGCACCCGTTGCACAATGAGCGGCGCCAGCAAAACCCACCAGCTCGGACGATCGGAATACGAAATCAGCTGCAGCGGCTTCTGGCAGTGTGGACAGAGTTGCGGTGACCGAATCCGCTCGGACTCTCGGCCATCAGGACGAAGAGACTTCAGGGAGCGACACCTCTTCCGGCTGATTACTGCCACCCCGGGTCGTGCCGATCCGCGTGGTAAACGTCACGTGGCCGTGCTCGTGACGCACGAAGCGACGATCCGAAACTGGACCGCCCGTCATGTAACGTGCCAGATACTTCAGGACATGCTCCGGGGTCGAGTTCTCCGGCGGCTTCTCGATGTACGTGCCCCACGAGATCGTCTCGAGCGGCTGCAGCCACGCGGCGAACGTGCTCGCATGTGATTGTTCAAATTTGCGATTCATTCAGATTGTGCGACTCGATGTTTTCGGGGCCGCAGATCACACAGAGGTCAGACTGCGGAACACTTTTTGCACGGCAAGTTCTCTGCAATTCGCGGCAATTGGCGAGCGTCTGGGGGTCAGCCCACCGTGTTTACGGACGCCCCGAGAGCGGCCCCTCCTGGCTTCATGCCGGAAGACCGCAGGTTTGGAAACCAGAACGGACCTTTAACGATTCGTTTCGGCTCGCTCCGGCTGGAAGCCGGAGCGAGCCGAAACGCGTTGGCGATTGGAATTCTGGTTTCCAGACCTCGGCTCTGCCGACGCAAGGTCGGCAGGGGCCAGCAATGCACAAGAGCCTCAAGCGAAAGCCGAATCATCAGACGCCGACGGTAACGGCAGATATCCAGCCAACCTGACGCGTTACCGCCAGTTCATTCACCGAGCCCGGCATCGAACAACCAGTTTCAGCCACCACCAAACAGTCACGGGACACACGGTGCGATCCTTTGTCAGCACGACCGACGATTAATGTGAACGAACTGCGATCGATCCGGCGGCAGGATGCCGTCGCATCGATCGCGCGTTGAACTTTTCCGCGTCGTGGCGTTCGACGTGGAATCCAGTGCCACCGCCGACCTGCCGTCCGACCCGCCCGGATCGTCCTGAACGCCCTGCGGAATCAGTCGGCCCCGGAAGCGCTCCGGCCTCGCATTTTAGTGTCGTCGTCCGGGAGCATTTCCCATACGGAGCGGGCAGCACCGCAGCGGCTGAGACGGCGCCTCAGGCGCGACCCTCCTCTTTCCCGGCGACCCGGGCCTCCTGAACCAAGGCCCTGAGCTTCGGCTTGACGCGACGTCCACTGGTCATGCGACTTATGACCCGCCCCGGTCATTCTTCCGCGTGCTCCCTGCACCCACGCGAAGTCAAAGTCATATTTGTTCGTCGCGATCTGAGCCAGGCCATTTGCTCAAAAGTCGTGGACAGAATATCGCATAAGCGCAACGGTCCACGCGGGTGGAAAGACGTATTAGTTTAAACCAGTCATGTCAACTACCAAGAGGCGGCAATCAAAGCGGCCAGCACGCTGTAGGAACCGTGCCATGCAATCGCTGCACAGGCCGCAATACCGGTTGAAACCAAGCCGCTGCCGAATCGGGAAGACCAGCCAGTGAGTCCTCCAATCTCGGGTTCCCGAACTTGTGACGCGACTCCGGGTCCGGCGAGCCGACGTCGCCATGATGGGATCGACCAAGCGAAGCACAACGCGGTGCAGGAGACGGCTACGAACGCCATCAACGCGGCGGTCACATACAGCACGATGAGCGAGTTCATAAGGTTTCTCCCTTTCCGACGAACGCCTTGGATAACGCGGCCGGGAGTAGACATTGCCGAGCGAAGCGAGTCAGCCGGCCTATTCCAGCTCGCGTTCATCCCTTTGTTCAGGTAAGCCGCTGGCGCGGCGGGCTGGACTGACGCGGATGCTACCAGAAGCTCCTGGCGTTTGCCATGGGGGAGTGGGTTCTCTGGAGATCGAAGGGGCGCCCGGTGACGTTCCGCTTCACAAGACTCGATTCGATGATTCGACCCACGCCGCAACACGATCAATCATCCGGCAGTGGACGTTCAGACGGCAGACATCCGGATGGCAGACGTCCAGACGGGAGACGGTCCGACAGCGGCAGGCCGGTGGAGTCTGCACGGAAGGCGCAGGCGTCGGAACGGTCACTCACCCACTCGCCGTACTTTCAGGGGCCGCTGTATGAACGCATGAGCGAAGATCTCCATCTCGCCGGAATGGCCACACGCACGCAC
>SYLK01000261.1 GCA_005809115.1 Planctomyces sp.
GACTACGGAATGAAGTGGAACATTCTGCGATATCTGAGGGATTCCGGCTGCCGTGTGACCGTTGTCGCCGGCACGGCCACAGCCGAGGAGATCCTGCAGCTCAATCCCGATGGCATCTTTCTTTCCAATGGTCCCGGCGACCCGGAACCGCTGACATATGCTGTCAGGACGATCCGGGAACTGCTTGGCAGGAAGCCCATTTTCGGTATCTGTCTGGGTTTGCAGCTGCTGGGCCTGGCATTCGGTGCAAAAACCTACAAACTGCGGTTTGGTCATCGCGGAGCGAATCAGCCGGTGCTCAACAGGATGACGCGCAAAGTTGAAATCACCTCTCAGAACCATGGATTCGCAGTCGATGCGACGACGCTGCCTGACTCGGTCGAAGTCACGCATGTGAATCTGAACGATCAGACGGTCGAGGGATTTCGACATCGTGAGTACCGGGCATTCGGGGTCCAGTATCATCCCGAAGCCGCCGCTGGTCCCCACGACAGCCATTACCTGTTCGGTGAATTTGTCGACATGATGCGGCCGGTCAGCCAGACAGTCTGAGCCAGCCCGGCACGTCGCTATGTGGCACGTCGCCATGCGACGTCTCGCTGTGCGAGGCGTCGGTTTCGGTCACCAGCAGCAAATGGATCCGCCGCGTCCGGTCGATCCTGGGTGATGCACCCTTCGGTTCACGTTCAGTTTTCCCGCTGCAGCATTCGTGATTCCACTGATAATTGTCGTTGTTCCACTCACTGTACAATCAAAGGACCGAGGTGATCTGATGGCCGTTGAACGGACCCTGATTCTTGTGAAACCCGACGGAGTCCAGCGTCGTCTCACGGGACGTGTGATCTCGCGCATCGAAGACAAGGGGCTGCAGATCGTGGCCATGAAGATGCTGCGAATTACGCCGGAACTGAGCCGGAAACACTATGCCGAGCATGTCTCAAAACCGTTTTACCCGGATCTGGAGGCATTCATCACTTCCGGCCCGGTTGTCGCCATGATTGTGCAGGGGCCCGAAGCTGTGGGCGTGATGCGCACCCTGATGGGACAGACCAATGGCCGGACTTCCACGCCCGGTACGATCCGGGGCGATTTCGGAGTCAGCCGTCAGATGAACCTGATCCACGGCAGCGACAGTGTCGAATCCGCCGGCAGGGAAATCAGCGTATATTTTCGCGACAATGAGATCTGCGACTATACGTCAGTCCTGACCGGTCAGTGCTGGGCACCCGAAGAGGCATAGAGGCTCTGCCGCAGCAGTTCGGAGATCCGCGCCAGGAATTGGCGCCGAACACGGCCCTGCGGTAATCTGCCAGCCGCAATCAGCGCGACGGACTGGATGAGATGCTGCCACCCGATGCGAATCTCAGCCAGTACCAGGTCGTCGATGTGCGGACAGCCGCGGAAGTCCGGAAGATGCCGCTGGCCAGCTGCCCTGCGGCCGGAAGTATTCCCCGGGATGAACTCCGGGATCGACCACACGCACCGCTTCCGGCCGTCCGGACGGGTCAACCCCTGGTGCACTGAGCCCCGGGGGAACAGTCCTGCAGGTATTGACTGAGTTCGGGAATCACGTCCTGATAAACCTCCGCCTGGTCATGGACATTCCAGAAATCCTCCGGCTTGACGTACAACCACGTGTCGCTCGGGGATTCCGCAGATCGGGATGCGGCAGCGTGCCCGGCGGCCGTGTCGCAGGTGCGGCTGCGGACGAGCAGGAAATGATCATTGCGAACAGCCAGCCGCGACGGCGTGCGAACGATCAGGATGCGCGGGCTGGACTGGCCCGGCGCGCGGCACAGCGGCAGCAGGCTTTGTGATCGCGTTCTGCTGGTCAGCTCGGCCCGACTTTCCGAGTCTGCCTCAGCGTACCAGTCCAGGGAGATGCCAAACAGGTCTGCCACTGTCGGCAGCACGTCGAAGCTTCCTGAAATGGCACCGACCCGGCAGAACTGGCCGTCACCCGGATCCAGCCACAGCGGCACACGAACTTCGTCTTCAGCCAGCTGTGACTGAAACGGAGCGACCGGCATTTTCCTGCCCCCCCGCATGGCGGTCACGATCAGGGACACAGGCAGCCGATCATGCTGCGACACACTCCGGCACAGAGTCAGCACGTCGCGGAGAACTTCCCCCGCATGCACCGCCAGACTGATCACCGTGGACTCAGGAAGCGGTTCATTGCCACGGCCGGACACATGCATCCAGAGAAACTGCCGGCCATTCGCCGGATCAGTGAAGTGACGCGGCACGCCGGCGCATTTAGCGAAGCCGTCGGGAGAACCGCAGTCTGTTCCGCTGGCCGGGGCATCACCGCAGACTGGCCCAGGTGCGCCGGCGTCACTGCGATCTTCCGGACTGAGAATGATTCGATCCTGGCGAATTCCGGCAGCGTGCAACTGCTGCTGAAATCGCTTTCGCAGCTCGGTCGGGCCAAACGTCCCGAAGTCGGGGACAGCACTGCCGAGATCCTGTGAATAATGCTGCTCAAAGAATGTCGCACTCAGTTCCAGCTGCCGAAAAACATCGGCTGCGGGGTTTTCTGCTGCGTCCCCGAGCCACGACAGTCCGTGGGCTGACAGCCGGTCAAATGTCAGCAGGACCACCACGCGGGGACACAACGGACCCTCCGTCGTGGCACCCGGGGACGAGGATTCGGAGCAACGTGCATTATTCATCGAGCATCATTCGCATGCGGACCAGCTCGGGAGTGAAGCTGTCGGACAGTCGTTCGAGAGACTCACGCTCCTCAGACTCGCAGGCCATCAGACGGAGTCGCAGCGGCTGCCACAGCACGATGATCTCGTCGCATTTTCCCTGCGCGGCAGCGCGATTCCGGATGGATCCGCTGAGAGTTTCCAGATCGCCGCAGCGTGCGACCAGCACTTCGGTATCCCGGATCATCCCGCGATCCCGGTTTCCCGGCTGGCTTTGCCAGCGACGCACGGTGGACTGCAGGCTCTCAGCCAGACTGCTCAGCGAAGCGGCCTGCTGACTGACAACCTTCTGATCAAACGCAACGGTAACGCCAATCATGCTGCGCAGCGCTTCCAGTGACTGATTCAGCACTTCAATGCGGCGACGCGTGTCTGGAACCCGGAGTGGTTCGAGGTAGTATGTGAACAGCCGCCAGGATTCATCCAGAAAGTACCAGGCTTCTCCCACCGCAGCATCGTCTTCATGGCGAGTCAGCACGTCGATCAGGTTTTCCGTGGATCCGGTGAGCGCATCGGCTGAGGCGGCGATGGCGCGATGGTCGCGCAGTGACATCATCTGTTCCAGCGTGATCGCCCGGAACAACTCCGTCAGATCCCGCTGAACGTACTGCAGCGTCTGCTGGAGCAGAGCTTCGTCCGGTCCGAATTCCAGACGCAGCAGCTGATGAATCGTGCGATGAGTCTCCTGAATCCTGCCGACGGAGCGATGAATTGTCCCGCTGGTAAACTGACTGACTTCCGGCCGGACCTGCTGCCACGACTGATGCAGTGCCTGATATTCAGTCAGAAGCGTCCGGTACTGCACGCCTTCGGCGGCCAGACCGGCGAATACCTGGGCGCGATCCTGGATTCGCCGCAGCTGGCTGACAACTCGCGAACGTTCGCCACTGGCCGCCACTGCGTAGCTGATTTCGTCCGCCAGTGTCCGGAAGTCGGCACCCAGTACATCCGCAGCACGCACCAGCTCGCGGCTGTCGTACTGTTCCAGAATTCCCAGGATCTGACAGGACTGCCCATTAATCCGGCTCATGCGCTCGACACACTGCCGTGCGGGCACGCTCACACCGCGAGACTGCGCCAGCTGGTGAGCCAGAGACTGCCATTCGGAACTGAGCTGCCGAACCCCCGGTGCGATCTGACGATGATCACGCTCGGTATCCATTCGCTGACGGAGGGCGGTCGCCGCAGCCTGCAGCCGCAGCGCATCCGCCAGCCCGCTTCGAACCTCGAAACTGCGCCGGCTGTCAGTGTTCAGGACTGCCACAAGCGTGGCTGACTCCTGCACAAATGTGTCCATGATCGGTCGCAGCTGAACCATTTCGGGTGTTGGCTGACGGAGGACCGGCTGTTCCGGCAACGGGCGACCCGGCCCAGGGCGACCGGGGACCGGGCGACCGAGTCCAGGGCGACCGGGCTCAGGGCGAAGTCCGGACTGCGGACTACCGCGCTCGAGTTGCGATTCCACCAGTGCCCGCAGCAGCCCCTGGACAATCTCCCGTCCGGCCTCTTTGTCCTGTCCGGAAACGGATGCCGGCACCAGCAGCAGCGGGATCAGGATGCTCAGCGGAATCATTCTCGTCTTCGTCACACGGATGCGACGTGACCGATGCTGATCGAACAGATCCGGAAATTCCGGTACACGATTCATCTTGATGATTCCTGATGATTCCTGCGATGGACAGGCGGGACGACCAGATATC
>SYLK01000262.1 GCA_005809115.1 Planctomyces sp.
CGATCACCAGCAAATCCTCCTCGAAAAACTCCGACTCAAACTGCCCGCCAAAATAATCCAACGCAAAATGTAGTGTAAACTTTTGGGCTCAAACCGCAGAAAATACAGTGTTTCTGAAACGAGTTGGGGAAGTTGGGCTAAGTCATCCGCGCGCCTGGCGACCAGCGACAGTGCTGCGGTCGTGATCTGCGATGTGCGGCATCGATTGCCCCGGCGGCGGGGGCGGCCGTCAGATTGGTGAACCCTGAGGGATCTGAAACATATCGGGGTCTGAGGTGGGACGTGATCGAATCAGCTTGCGAGGCAGATGCTGCCGCTGCAGTTCCAGGATCAGATCAATCAGCTGCTCTTCAAATGGCCGCAGACCTCCAATCAGATCGCTCATCCATTCGCAGATGGAACATGAACCGGCGGCACCTTCGACTCTGATGTGCCCCACGAGCAGTCCCCGCACGACCAGCGGAATCTCCGATTTCCAGGCCTCATTTTGCTTGGTGGCCGTCCGCCGGCGCCAGGTTGCGTGGTATTCTTCACCAACGCTGGGAACGTTCACGTTGAGATCCACGCCATCCAGTTCCAGCTGCTCAGCGAAATCGGTCAATGTGACCCAGAGTTCTTCCCACTGGTGCTTGCCGTGCAGCCGAATCTGTTCGTCATGCAGCACAGGGTTCTGAGGGTCATTGCGGCCTCGGGTCATCGTTCCGGCAAAACGCCGCGCCCGATTCGTCAGCAGCTTCAGTTCGACATGCCCGAATGTTCGCGTGACGACCAGCAATGAGATGGCCGTGAACGATCCTACTGCGGCCGCGAGATCATTCTGCAGCGCGGCACTCATCACGGCGCCCACACCAGTAATCAGGCACAGACCGGCCACTACCAGCAGCAGGTTCTGAGTGCTGTAGCCCTTGCGCAGCATGCAATGGTGCAGATGTGCCCGGTCCGTCATGAAAATGCTGCGTCCCGTCAGCTTGCGCCTGACAATCGCCATCAGCACATCAAAGATCGGTATGGCCCAGATTGTCGCAGGCATGACCAGCGCCATCGCTGTGTACTGCTTCAGTGAACACTTGAGTGCCACACAGCCGAGCACGAGGCCGATCAGCATGCTTCCGGAGTCACCCAGGAACATGCGGGCAGGTGGGGAATTGTAGATCAGAAAGCCCGCCAGGGACCCCGAAATCATCAGTGAGATCAGCATCCCGTCGGACCGACCACCGATCACATACGCCACTGCGGCAATCGACAGGCTGAGGATCAGCCCTGTCGTGCTCGCCAGGCCGTCCACACCGTCAATCAGGTTCAGCGCATTCACAGCGCCGAGGATCCAGAACAGAGTTACCAGGCTCGCCAGGTCGCCGAATTCAACGGTCAATCCGAAAATCTCGATCTGCTTAATCAGGATACCTGACGGGATCATGATGGCTGCGGCCAGAAACTGACCAAACAGCTTATGCCGACCACGCAGTCCCCAGCGATCGTCGCATATTCCCACAACAACGATCACGACGGAAGCCGCCAGCAGCGAGATCATGAATCGAGCGCTGCTGAACGACTGCTGCAGGACTTCCGGAAACATCCAGAAAACCAGGCATAACGCGATTCCACACGAAAACAGGATTGTTGGTCCACCCGTCAGGGGGACCGATCTTTCGTGGAGTTTCCTCGCACCATCTGGATGGTCCACAATTCCGAGCCGGCGGAACAGCAGTCCAACAAATGGTGCCAGCGCAACGCTCGCCGCAAATGCAGCGATCAAAGCGATCAGATTCGGTGACATAATGATTCGGAGAAAGGGCCTGAATTTGAAACCGGAAAGACGGGAGTCAAGCTGCTCGATGATTCAGAACCCTGAATTCATCGGGAAGAGCTGTGCAACACACACCTTTTCTCTAGCGTTGAAGCGGGGTCTGCGAGTGCTACGCAGTATCCCCCACCATTTTGGTGGTTCCAGTCAGGCGATTCAATGAGAAATTCGACCATTTCAGCAGAACTCGCTCAAGTTTCATAAAACGCGCAAAGAACGCAACTTCTGTATACGTGAGTTTACCGATGGTCACATCCGGGCACTTCGCGGGAATCCGTCCGGGCCCGGGACGTCCTGACTGCAGAAGCCGAACAGGGCACATGGTCATTCGACCGGCGGGCAGAATTTCGAATATTCCATCAGGCTGTTGGTGGTTCGGCCGGTGCAGGCCGTACCAGTCACAGGATCAATCGTGACGGGGATCCATCGCGTTCGCTGCGACTTGACGTTTCATTCCTGTGGCGTTTCGATGACACTGCTGGCGGCGGGGGATTGGCTGGAATGCCGGTTCGGCGTTCCTGATAACACGAGCTGATACGAGGAACGCATTCAGAAACCATGTACCAGTCCACGATCCAGCTGGTCGACGTCCTGGAACCCGAAACCGTTCGGGCGACGCGCAGAGAACGTCTGATTTCGGCGCTTGACTGGATGGCCATGCTCACGGCCGTGATCACGGTCAGTGCTCTGCCGTGGATTCTGGGCAGCGCGATTCCACTGGCTCGGATCATTCTGAGCGCCGGCTCGGCTGTCGCCAGTCTGAGTTCCGTAGCGGCTTCTGTGCTGGACAGGCGACGCAGCAGTTTCCTGCCTCTTCCAGCGCTTCTGGGGGTTGGAATGGCCGGGGTGGGGATTCTGCAGCTGCTTCCGCTGTATGCTCCGGCCGTGTCGGAAATGCGGCATGCGGTGTTTGCGGAGTTGGGGCCATCGGCCGCGAACTCGACGATGCTGGATTCGGGACGGTGGGGGGTGCCGCGCACCTTGAGTCCGTCGGATACCCGTCTGGGGGTGTCTCAGTGGCTGTCGCTGTCCTTGTTGTTTCTGGTCAGTTTTGAGACTTTGCGGAGTGTTTTCCGGCTGAGAATCTGTCTCTCGCTGCTGACAGCCAACGCATCAATGCTCGCGACTGCCGGTCTGCTGCAGCGTCTCGACAAAGGACAGATGATCATTGGAGAGCATTGGAAGCTGAACGCGGTGGACGGATTCGGGGCGTTCGTAAACCCGAATAATGCAGCTGGCGGGTTGTGCATCCATCTGGCAGCTGCGATATCTCTGTTGTATCTGGAGTGGAAAAGCGCGCTGCCGGTGTCGCAGCAGGACTCTGCGGGTGGAAGACGGTTGAGCGGGCTGAATCTGCTGCGGGAGAAGATTCGCGACATCATGTCCGGGAGTCAGCAGGTGCTGGCCGCGCTTTCCATCCGGCAGATCATCGTTCTGGGAGCTGTGCTGCTTGTTTTGGCGGGGATTGCGGCTGCCCTGTCACGTTCCGGACTGATCGCCGCTGGCAGTGGACTGATCGTCTGCTTCTTCTGGCGAATGCGGCGTGGTCGGTGGGTCTGGCTCCTGATCTCGGTCGTCGCGATCGCAGCAGTGTTTCTGGCCTTTCTGGGGCTGCTGGGACTGGACCAGCCGATTGTGGCAGAGCTGACGACTCTGCAGGATCCGGTTTCAGAGATCCGGGTGCGGCTCCACCACTGGCGAGATTCGCTCCAGTTGGTGCGAGATTTCCCGATGATAGGCGCGGGAATGAACTCGTATCGTTTTTCGACGCTGCCTTATCAGACCAGTTCGATTGGAAAGTGGTTCTGCAACGCAGACAATCAGTTTGTCGAGGTGCTGGTGGAGTGTGGGTTGACCGGGGCGCTGCTCTGTGTTGGTCTGGGGGGGCTGAGTCTCTGCCTGCTGATCCGGCTGGAACGTGCGTCCGGGCTTGCGCGAGGATCCGACTCGCTGCAGATGTCGGCCCTGGTTCTGATCCTGTTGCTGATCGCCGTGACACAGACTGTTTCCGCCATGTTCGACTACGGCATCGGACTGCCCGGGAATTCCGCGGCCATCGCTGTCCTGTGGGGTGCCGCAATGGCCCCCTTTTCCGGGGTTGGGCTCAGCGGGCGAAAGCGGCGTTTTGCACCCAGTCCGCGACTGGTGCGGTGGCGAACTCCGGGTTGGGTCTCCGGTCTGATCCGGATTGTCCTGATTGCGGCCACCGTGAGTTTTCTCCCGGAGCAGCTTGCCGCACATCGGATTCACGAGCAGGTAGTCGCCGCGGACCGGCTGCTGAAGGATCCGCATGGCAGACCGTCACCTGCGGCGCTGTCTGCCGTCCGTTCCTTACTCTCAGATCGTCTTGTCGCGCGGCCGGATGATCCGGCCGGTCTGGTGGCGCTGACCCGGCTTCAGGAAGCGCTGTATCGACATGCCCTGATCCGATCCGCATCGGGCGAGGCTGAACTTACGGTCGCTGACTTTCGTCGCCTGTGGGACATCCTGACACCCGAGGGGCTTGCTGATCTGGTTCTTCAGGCCAGAATCGCAAAGTCCACGATTGACGCTGTCGCCGTCTCGCAGGCTGCCACCGAACTGCTCGCGGAGTATCCATGGGTCAGCGATGCGGAAACGGCACTACGACATGTTCCTCTGTGGCCGGGGCTGTCGACCGATGTCCTGGCCTGCAGGCTCCTGACGGATCCTGACAGCGTCACAGACCACCATCTGCTGGAGATCCTGTTCCGGGAACCCGCCGGTGCACGGCGATTGTTTCAGACGGGACACTTCTGCCTGCTGACCGGGCGGCGCCAGCCCGCGATCCGGCTGTGGCAGCAGTCATTGAATGCGGCAGAACAGTTCCGCCGTGCCATTCTGGATGATGCACTGAACTTCTTCCCGGCCACGGAAGCAGTCGACCTGTTCGGCCCGAATGACTACATCAATACGGTCCTCGCAGCCGACGGGTCGAAAGATCCCGAACTGGGTGAGCTGCTGTGGCGGCGAGCCGATCAGTTGTGGTCCGCCGCAGCGGGGAATAGCCAGACGCGCCCAATCTCGCTGCAGCGCGCCAGACACCTGCGGCATCGACAGGGAATCGCGGCCGCAGTGGACTGGCTGGCGGAACGTCTGGTGGAATATCCGGACGATCTCGACCTGAGGATGTTCCGGGCTCGACTGCTGGAGCAACAGGGAAATCCGCGTGAAGCTCTGAACGAGTGGATTCGGCTGGATTATTTCTTCCCCGACCACATGACTGTGCAGAAGAACATTGAGCGGCTGAATCGGCTGAGTGTTCCGGTGAAGACTGACTGATCGCGTCGTCGGTCCCGAGGATGCCGATTTTTCTGCCGCCGCAGCGGTCCGGAGAGGATGGGAATGCACTCCGGGTGACATCTGGCACCCTGTGAGGCACTTTGTCCACACGCTTTCCCGACTGGCTCAGAATTCTTGAACGGTCCTGAATCGCATGGACATTTGATGAATTGTGAAACGGACACTGGATTAAAGAGAGATCTGATCGCACAATGGTTGAAGACATCGGGCCTTTATGGACATTGCTGGATGGCAAGGGTGGCGGAGATAAGCTGGCCCTGTATTGTCGGGAGATTAACGAGTGGCGAGTATTCAGCTGGAACCTGCGATCAGCGGTCACGGACCGGCAGATGAGGCCGTCCAGGGCCTGGATGTTGTGGGTTTTCTGCGGCGTCGCAAGGCGTTCGTGATTCTGCTGTCGGCTGTCGGAGTCGGAATCGGCTATTTGCTGTTCACGAGGCAGGTTGCGCGATATCAGTCGGACGCATGGGTTCAGGTGATTCATCGAAATTCGGACGATCGCCTGAAGAACATGATGGCTGAAAAGGACCTGTCGGACACCGATTATGTCGTCAAGAGTCCCAGGATTCTGACTTCAGCCTTCACAAAGCATAATCTCTCCCAGCTGCGGTCTTTTCGCGGTCTGACGGCAGAGGAAGCAGTGCCGCAGATGGTCGGGATGCTGACCACGAAAATGCTCTCGGCCAATGTGGTACAGATTTCCAGTTCAGGTGCTGATCCGGCGGATATCCGGGAGATCGCAAATGCGGTGTCCGAGGAGTATGTCAGTCTGCAGCGGGAGAATTATGAGGATGCTTCGACGGGTCTGCAGGAACTGCTGACGCGCGCCAAGAACGAAATCCACGAGAATCTGAAGGAGGTCGAGAGCCGATACCGCGAATTCCGCACGAGATCGCACCTCTCGGCCGACGGAGTCAATCCGCATCGCAAGCGGGAAGAGCAGATCCAGGAATCCATTTCGGCACTGGAACTGGAAAAAACCCAGTTGCGTTCGGAACTGACGGCGCTGGAAGAGGCGCTGCGCAGCAATGCCAGCCGTGAAGCCGTTCTGCTGCTCGTGCAGAAACAGACAGCCGGACTGGCCGCCGCAAGGCCACCGGTCAGCACGCCTGGCCGGGAGCGCGAACCGGACGACACCGAAAGGACTCTGGCGGAAAGGTTGTTTCCGCTGATGATGGAGGAAATCCAGCTGGCGGCGGAATTTGGGCCGGACCATCCTAAGCTGATCAATGTGCGTACCCGCATTCAGCAGACCCAGAAGCATTTTCGGGAGCTGACCGGCCTGGTACCGGTGCAGCCCCCAGTTGAGGACCAGCCGGTTCAGCCGGATTTTCTGCAGATCTATCTGCAGTCGCTGATGCATGAACTGCAGGTACTGGAAAAACGGCAGCTGGATCTGCGTTCGCTGTCAACGACGGAGGAAACTTCCGCTCGTGCGCTGATGCAGGAGGAGATCGAAAACGCCAACCTCGTGAGCGAGAAAGAGCGGCTGACAAAGCTGTACGATGGTACGATCGAGAAGATCGGCGAAGTCAAGTTGAATGCGGACATGGGCGGTGTCACGGCCCAGGTATTATCTCCGGCACGGCACGGCGTGCTGGTCTACCCTCAGCTGTCGCAGTTTCTTGGGCTCGGCGCGTTCCTTGGAGCGTTTGCCGGTGTGTTTCTGGGCTACGTCGTGGAGGTGTCTGACAAGAGCTTCCGGAAGCCTGAAGACCTGATTCGTGAATTCGGTCTGCCGATCATCGGGCACGTTCCGTTCATGAACGAAGAGCGTCTGAAGTCGGTGCCGGCGGGGTTGGCCATGGATGCCAATGTGGTCACGCTGCATCTGCCCCGATCACGCTCGTCGGAGGCCTATCGATCAGTCCGGACTGCCGTCTGCTTCAGTCCGGCTGGCGGAATGCATAAAGTCATTCAGGTGACCAGTCCGGCAGCCGGTGACGGCAAATCGACGCTGGCCGTAAATCTGGCTGTTTCGATGGCGCAGTCAGGCAAGCGGACGATCCTGGTCGAAAGTGATTTCCGCCGGCCCAGAGTTCACAAGCTGACCGGCGTATCAAATTCCGTCGGCGTCGTGGATGTGCTGCGCGGGACGGCCGAGTTCGGTGATGCGGTGCAGGAAACGCCACAGCCGGATTTCTTTGTGATGCCGTGCGGTCAGCGCCCGAAGAACCCGTCGGAACTGCTGAGTCGGCCCGAATATGAACAGTTGCTGAAGCTCCTGCGAGACAGGTTCGATGTCGTCATCATTGATACGCCGCCGGTACTGGCCGTGACAGATGCCTGCACCGTGGCTCCGCGAATTGATGGTGTGATTCTCTGCATGCGGCTCAGTCGGCATGCACGCGAGCTGGGGCGGCGTTCCCTTGATGCACTGCGTGACGTGGGTGCGGGAGTTGTCGGAATCGTCATCAATGGCGTCCACGAGAGCGATTCCTATGGTTACGGAAACTATCGCTACTCGGACTATCGCTATTATCGGCAGAACTACAATTACAAGCTCGGACAGTACGGAGACGCCGATTCTCGCGAAGACTACTTTGCCGACGACGAAGTTGCGGACGCCTCATTCACGGCCGTTTCCGGGAACGGGATGAGGCAGTCCTGACAGCAGCCGCCAGTCCTGACAGCAGCCTGCAGTCCGTCACACGCAGCCGGAACGGCAGCTGTGGCTGACCGGCTCTGGTTCAGCGTGCTGCACCATCTGCATCAAGGTCGGCGGAGCTGTCCGCGTGATGTTTTCCCGCAACTTTTCTCGTGCCAGGTTTCAGCGATTCATGTCGCAGGCAATCCTGAAAAATCCCCGGATTCTGTTTCTCAATCGGTCGTACTGGCCTGATTCCGAAGCCACAGGCCAGCTGCTGACAGCTCTGTGCGAAGGACTTGCCGATCAGTTTGAGATCCATGTTCTGGCTGGTCAGCCGAATGCCGACGGTGGCCAGAACTGGCAGGACGTTCACCGCCGCAACGGAGTCACCATCCATCGTGTGGCGCACACGACGTTCTCGAAGAATCGGCTGGCCCTGAAATTCGTCAACTTCCTTTCGTTCATCCACGCTGCGAGAAAACGCGCTCAGGACATACCGGCCGCGGATATTGTGGTGTTTGAAACCGATCCGTTTCTGCTGCCGTTCCTCGCACAGCGCCTGCAGCGAAAGACAAATTGCCGCATGGTGGGCTACCTCCAGGACATTTACCCGGATGTGGCGGTGGCACTGCAGAAGGTCAGGAATAACTGGGCTGTTCGCCGGCTCCGGACGGCACTCTTCGGGATCTATCGGACGTGTGACCGGATGATTGTCCTGAGCCGCGACATGCAGCAGCTGCTGCATGATGGAGGAATTACGGCGGAACAGACGGCCATTATTCCCAACTGGGCAGATACCTCCGCCATTCAGCCGGTGGATTCTGAAAATGAGTTTCGCCGGCGCTATCGGCTGGATGGCAAATTTGTCGTCATGTACTCCGGAAATCTTGGATTGACTCAGCGTCTGGAAGAGTTCGTGGAAGCCGCCGGATTACTGCGTGACGAGCAGCAGATTCAGTTTGTGCTGATCGGACGCGGGGCGCGGAAGCAGGAACTGCAGCGCCAGGTGGCGGCGCTGGGCCTCGACAACGTGTTGTTTCTGGACTATCAGCCCCTGCACGAACTTTCCCAGAGCCTGTGCGCCGCGGACCTGCACCTTGTGCCGCTGAACCGTGATCTGGCGCGTTGCCTGATGCCCAGCAAGGTGTACGGAATTCTGGCGGCCGGGAGGCCCTTCCTGACGAATGCGCCTCCAGGAACCGAGATGTATGACCTGGCGCGATCCGGACGAGTGGGGCTGACAGTTCCACCCGGTTCTCCGCAGGAGATCGCGCTGGCCGTCAGAAAGGCGCGTGAGGATCGTGAAGGACTCAGGCAGATGGGCGTAAATGCGCGTGGACTGGCTGAGGAACGGTTTACTCGGGATCATGCGGTCAGTGCCTTTGGCCGACTGCTGCATGAAGTGGTTGCCGGACGACACTCAGGTGGTGCATCGGCCTGACAGCGGAAGAGAGCAGGGGGGCTGCGTGGTATCATTCAGCAACGGTGGCTCCTTCAGGAGCATCATTCATGAATTTCCGTCACTTACGGTCTGATTTCCTGTAATGCAGCAGACAAGTTCAGTATTTGTGGCGGGTCATCTGGGCATGGTGGGTTCCGCCGTCGTCCGGCTTCTGCGGGCGCGGGGTTTTCAGAGGCTGATCCTCCCGTCACGCACTGAGCTTGATCTGCTTTCACAGTCCTCCACAGACCAGTTTTTCGCTCGTTGCCGCCCGGATGTCGTTGTGTTCGCGGCCGCAAAGGTCGGCGGGATTCTCGCCAACAGCACGTACCCGGCGGACTTCATGTATCAGAATCTGATGCTCGCCGCGAATTCCATCCACGCTGCGTTTCTGCACGGAGTCAGCCGATTTCTGTTTCTGGGCAGTACCTGCATCTATCCTCGACTGGCGCCACAGCCGATTCCTGAAACGGCCCTGCTGACCTCTCCGCTGGAACCGACCAACGAAGCGTACGCGCTGGCCAAGATCGCCGGCATCAGGATGTGTCAGTACTACCGCCGGCAGCACGGGGTCCTGTTTCATTCGGCCATGCCCACAAACCTTTACGGCCCCG
>SYLK01000263.1 GCA_005809115.1 Planctomyces sp.
CACCGGCCATGGAGGACGATAGTGATGAGCGGATCACGTCGCAGTTTTCTGATCACTTCATCGGTGGGTATTGGCGCAGCCGTGGGAGTCGCAGGCGTGGGAGGGGCGGCCGCGGGACTCTACTCAAATGCGGCGCGACCGCTGTTGGAGGGCGTGAGTTCCGACGCAGCGGAGCTGCCGATTGTCGACACGCATCAGCACCTGTGGGACCTGAGCCAGCTGACTCTGGGCTGGCTGAAGGGTGCACCGGAAGTTCTGACTCGGAACTATGGTCTGGCGGAATATGCCGCAGCGACTGAGGGCCTGAATGTGGTACAGGCCGTGTACATGGAAGTCGACGTGATTCCGGAGCATCAGCGAAAGGAAGCTGACGCACTGATTGCTGTTTGTCGATCCGGAAAGAGCCCGACGGTTGCGGCGGTAATTTCCGGACGGCCCGACAGTGACGGATTCGCCGAGTACATTCGGTCGTACAGCAGTGCGCCCGAGATCCGCGGTGTTCGGCAGGTTCTGCACGCCGAGTCGGCAGTTCGCGGACTTTGTCTGAAACCGCAGTTTGTGGCATCAATGAAACTCCTGGGGGAGCTGGGTCTGAGTTTCGACCTGTGCATGCGTCCCGGAGAATTGGAGGACGGGGTGGCCCTGGCGAAGCAGTGCCCGGAAACTCGGTTCATTGTCGATCATTGCGGGAATGCTGCTCCCGCAGCATTTCTGCCGAAATCAGTACGGAAGAATCCACCGGAGCACGATGCCGACCAGTGGCGGCGGGACATGTCGGCTTTTGCTGCCTGCCCGAACGTCATCTGCAAGATTTCGGGCGTGATCGCGGCAGCACCCTCCGGCGTTCCCTTCGCGGAGTCGCTGGCGCCGATCGTCAACCATTGTCTGGACGAATTCGGACCGGACCGCGTTGTGTTTGGCGGAGACTGGCCCGTGTGTCTGCTGGGAGGTACCTATCGCGACTGGGTATTCTCACTGCGCCAGATCGTGGCAGACCGCCCGAGGGTGGAGCGGGAGAAGCTCTGGTCTGGAAATGCCCGCCGATTCTATCGGCTGCCCGCCTGAAACCGCAGGCATTCTGTGGCAGACGGACACGGTCTGATCTCAGCTGGCATCCGGGTCTGACGGCTGTGGTGCCGGCCGGGAGGTGGCAAACATCGGCGGAACACGATTTACGTGAACGGCCTGTTCGACAATTCGGGCAGTGGCCAGGAGTGTGGATTCATCGTAGAGCCGTCCGGTGATCGTCCCGCAGAGGGGTTGTACTGGTGGGGTGTCGTGCGAGGACGCCACGGGCAGGATGACTGTGGGGTGCCCGGTGAGATTGGTGATTCCCAGGTCATCACCACCGACGTACAGGTCCACGTCCTGAAACGTGCGCAGCATGCGTTTCATCAGTTCGAAGCGCACACGTGCTGCCTGAAGATAGTCGACAGCGGAGACGAAGAGCGACCGGCGGAACGTGGTGGGCCACTGATTGAGTCCTTCCTCATCTCCGGCTTTGAGCAGTTCCTGAAATATCGCGGCAGCTTCGATGTCGAGCATCTGTGTCACGGACCATTCGGGCAGGTCGTCCGGCAGTTCAGTCGGGACGATTTTCGCACCGCGATCGCGCAGCAGTTCGAGGATGATCTGGTCGGCGGGAGTCGTGTCGCGGTTACAGATCTGTCCGACACGTATCTGTGACAAGTCGACGGCCATGGGCCACTCGTACCAGCGGTCGACCGTCGTCGGATCAAGGTCGTCCATGCCGTGGACTGCTCCCAGCACCATGCCGCAGTCGTCGATGCATCGCGCCAGCGGGCCGATCTTGTCCATGGTCCAGGACAGAGGCATGCACCCGTGCCGGCTGACACGCCCGAAAGTCGGGCGGAGCGCCGTGGTACCGCACCGGCGAGACGGCGAAATGATGCTGCCGAGAGTTTCGCTGCCGAGCGCGACGGGCAGGAGGCCGGCGGCCACAGCAGCAGCCGATCCGGCCGAAGACCCGCTGGACCCCTGAGCTGGATTCCACGGGTTGCGCGTGACACCGCCATACCAGTGGTCGCCCATGGCGAGTGCTCCCAGAGACAGTTTGGTGATCAGGACCGCTCCGGCATCTGCCATTCGACGGGCCACGGCGGCGGTTTCCGGAAGAATTCGACTGCGGAACTGCGGTGCTCCCCAGGACGTCGGATAGCGCGTCACGGCGATCAGATCCTTGGCTCCCCAGGGGATTCCCTGAAGCGGGCCGCGGTCACGCCCCGTGTGGAAATCGCAGTCAGCCGCCTGGGCCTGCTCCATTGCCAGTTCTTCAGTGAGCGTCACAACGCAATTCAGCAGCGGGTCGAATGCCCGCAGGCGGTCCAGAAAGAAACGAGCCAGCGCGACGGCGGAAATCTGTCTGGTACGCAGCATTCGGCCGAGCTGGCGGATGGTGAGAAACGCGGGATCCTGATCCGCAGGCTCGGCCGTTGATCCCGGGTCATCGGGGCCCGCAGCGGTGGAGACTGACGGTGCTGAAGCGAGCCAGGCAGGCTTCCGCAGGGAGCGAACTCGACCCGCAGGATCTGCCATCTCCGGATCGAACCGGAACGCCGGGGGGGAATCATAGCCCATCGGCACACTGCGAATCTGCCGCAGTTCGTCTGTCACGGACTCCATCGCTGTGGCGGTGGCTTCGCGTTCCGGACCAGTGAGCTTCAGCCCCGTGATCCATTCCGCCTGCGCGACGGCTTCTGAAGTGACTGCACCGGTCAGGGACACTTCGTCGGCCAGGATCCGTCGCAGCAGTGCGGAGCCGGCACCCGACACAGCCATGGCCTGCAGCAGTCTCCGGCGGTTCAGTTCGGGCTGGTTCATGAGTGGCAACTTTTTCGGCAGAGGAGAGGATAACAGGCACCTTGAAGGTCAACTGGCGGTGTGCGCCGATCGGAGAAACAGTGGCATCCGGTGGTCGACATTTTGCGGAGCACGGCAGCGGATCAGACACCACCTGCATTCCGCGATCCTTGTGGCATGCCTATAATCAATGGACGGGTGACAGGATTTGCCCGCAGCCGCACCTGATATTACCGGCGGTGACCGGCCTCCGGGAAGCACTGAATCGAGATAAGAACGCCAGACAAACCCTTCGTGGCCGCTCTCGACGCAACCCGGCGGGAAGTCTGTGGTGACGTCTCCGTCGGCGATGCTTGTCGGCGACGGGATGTCCGGTCTTTTCTTCGCTCCTTGTGTGAGACGTCACCGCAGAC